>CAMCPF010000163.1 GCA_945876515.1 Candidatus Kuenenia stuttgartensis | reverse complement strand
CCGACGACCGCGGCGCGTTCTTCGAGAGCTTCAACGCCCGGGCCTTCGCCGAGGCGGTCGGGCAGGACGTTTCCTTCGTGCAGGACAACCAGAGCACGAGCCGGCGGCACGTGCTCCGGGGGCTGCACTACCAGGAGCCCAATCCACAGGGAAAACTCGTCCGGGCCCTGGCCGGCGCAATCTATGACGTCGCCGCCGATATCCGCCCCGAGTCACCCACCTTCGGCCGCTGGGTGGGCGTGGAACTCTCGGCCGAGAATCGCCGGCAGCTGTGGGTGCCCGAAGGCCTGGCCCACGGGTTTCTCGTGCTCTCGGACTCGGCCGACGTGCTCTACAAGACGACCGACTTCTACGCCCCGGCCTGTGAAAAGTGCGTCCGCTGGGACGACCCCTTCCTCGGGATCCGCTGGCCGCTCTCGGCCCCGCCGGTGCTGTCCCCGCGGGATGCGGCCGCCCCGACGCTCGGCGACCGCGGGTGAAGTACCCCGGCGACCGCCGTTTTCGCGAGCTACGCTTGAGTCCCAGACGGATCCGCGGCCGCCGGAGCGCCGCCCCGTGGGGCCAACCTCGTGAACCATGAATCGACCGACTGAACCCGCCCTGGCGCCGGCCCTCGTGATCGCGGGCATGCACCGCTCCGGGACGTCGCTTCTGGCCGGCATCTGCCAGGCGGCCGGGTTGCGGATCGGCGACCGGTTGCTCGGCGCCTACCGGGGCAACGAGGCGGGCCACTTCGAGGATCTCGACTTCGTCGAGTGGCACCAAGCCGTGCTCCGCGCCAACGGGCTGGCCGCGGAGGGATTCGTCGCCGAGGCCGTGCCGCAGGTGCCCGTCGCGCTCGAGCGGAAGGCCGAGACGCTGGTGGCAGCTCGGCGCGAGCCGGGAGGCATCTGGGGATGGAAGGATCCGCGGACCACGCTGCATCTCGAGTTCTGGCGGCGCCTGGTGCCCGAGGCCCGCTTCCTGCTCGTCGTGCGGCCGCCGTGGGAGGTTGTCGACTCGCTGTTCCGGCGGGGCGACGAGGCGTTCCGCTCGAACCCGCCGTTCGCCATCCAGGTGTGGCTGCACTACAACCGCTTGGTTCGCGACTTTGCCGTGAAGCACCCCGAGCTGACGCTCGTCCGCGACCTCTCGCAGGTCGTGAAGGAGCCGGCTGCCATCTTCGCGGCGGTGCGGAAGGTGCTCGGTGTCCCGCTTGGTGAGCCACCCGACCGGTTCCGTGCCGAACTGCTCTCGCAGACCACCGAGGCCTCGCGGATCGCGTTCCTCGCCGCCGCCTGCCCGGAGGCAATCGCGCTGTACGAGGAGCTCACGTCGCTCGCCGGCAGCGAGCCAGCCAGGCTGGATGTCGGGCCGGGCGACCGCGGGGTCGTGACGGGGCACGGGTTTCAGGAATGGAGCCACTGCCGCACCCTCGCCGGGCGGATGCAACTGCTCGACCAGTCGCTGGCCGAGGCCGACGACGCCACCGCCCGGCTCACGGCCGAGCTCGCCGAGGCACGGGAAGCCCGCGACACGGCGATCCGGCAGGGCCGAGAGCAGTTGGCCACGCTGCAAGGCCAGACCGACCTCAGCCGCCGCCAGCTCGACGACAGCCAGGCCCGCCTGGAGCAGGCCACCCGGGCCCTCGCGGAGCAGGCCGAGGCCCGGGCCTCGCTCGAACACGCGCTCGAACACAAGGTCGCCGAACTGGAACGGCGACGGGCGGCCGAGCAAGCCGAACACCACGCGGCTCTCGCCAGCCGCCAGACCCGGGTCATCGAGCTCGAAGTCGCCGTCCAAGCCGCCGAGACCGGAACCGCTCAGCTTGAAGCCCGACTCCGCGACGCCACACGGCGGACGGAGGAACTCGCCCGGGCCGGCGACCACGACCGCCAGGCGCTCGCCGCGACGGCCGCGGAGCGGGCGGCGCTCGACCGGGATCGGACCGCCGCCGAGGCACGAGCCCAGGAGCTCGAAAGCAGGGTCCATGAGCTCGCGGCGCGGCTGGCCGCCGCCGAATCTCTGGCTGCGGAGAGCGGGGTCGCCCGGGACGATCTCGAGCGGCAACTGCTCACGCTCGAAGGGAGCAACTCCTGGAAGCTGACGCGGCCGTTGCGGTCCTTCCGCCGGCGGGCGGTGTCGCGGCCGACCGACTGGCTGCGGCGGAAGGTCTCGAACATCGGCCGGCGCTGGTGGCGCTCGCTGCCCGTCTCGATCGCCACCAAGCAGCGGCTGCGGCAGCGGCTCTTCACCCGCTTCGCGCCGCTCTTCCGCTGGACCGACTCCTACCGCGACTGGCAGGCCTGTCGGATGCCGACTCCGCCGGAAGCGTCAACCGTACCCGCGGCAACCCCGACACTTCCAAGCATGCCCGTGCGGCCGCCCCTGCCACCAGCCGCACAGCACGCTGGAGCGGTAGCCCTGCCGGCCCCTGCACCGGTCCCGGTCCCGGTCCCGGTCCCGGACGCGGGCGTGCGGCTGATCGCCATGCACCTGCCCCAGTTCCACCGGATCCCGGAGAACGACGCCTGGTGGGGCGAGGGCTTCACCGAGTGGACCAACGTCCGCCGCGGCCGGCCGATGTACGCAGGCCATGAGCAGCCGCACGTGCCACACCCGGAGGTGGGCTACTACGACCTCTCCGACCCTGCCGCACTCGAGCGGCAGGCCGCGATGGCCGCCGCCCACGGGATCCACGGATTCTGCTTCTATTACTACTGGTTCGGGGGCCGGCGGCTCCTGGAGAAGCCGCTCGACGAGATGCTCCGCTCGGGCCGGCCGAACTTCCCCTTCTGCATCTGCTGGGCCAACGAGAACTGGACGCGGACGTGGGACGGCCACGACACCGAGATCCTGATGGCGCAGTCCCACGAGCCCGCGGCCGACCGCGACTTCATCCGGGACGTGATCCCGCTGCTGCGCGACCCGCGCTACATCCGCGTGGCCGGGCGGCCGCTCCTGGCGATCTACCGCCCGGAATCGCTCGCCGATCCAAAGCGGGCGGCAGCCACCTGGCGGGAGGAGTGCCGCCGGGCGGGCATCGGCGAGATCCACCTCGTGGCGGTCCGCAGCTTCTCCAAGGACGACCCGGCCCGGTTCGGCTTCGACGCCGCGATCCAGTTTCCGCCGCTGCAGATCCCAGCCCGCAACCTGGCCGGGGACGCCGCGGTCGCCGCAGTGCCCGGCTTCTCGGGCAGCATCCATGACTACGCCGAGGCGGCCAATTTCTCGCTGGCCGAGACCGCAGCGGGCTATCGGATGTATCGCGGATTGATGCCGGCCTGGGACAACACGGCCCGGCGGATGGAGCGGGCGACGTCCTGGACGGGATCGTCACCGGCCCGCTATGGCGCCTGGCTGCGGGCCACGATCGATCGCACGATTCGCGAGCAGCCCCCCGAGCACCGGCTGGTGTTCGTCAACGCCTGGAACGAGTGGGCCGAGGGCGCGCACCTCGAGCCCGACACGCGGCACGGCTACGCTTACCTCGACGAGACGGCCGCGGCGCTCGGCCTGCCCTCACCGGCCCGACCAGCCGCGCCACGGTCGCCGGAAGCCCCGCCGGCCACCAGCTTCGCCACGACCGATTCGCTGCCGGCGGATCTGCCCGAGCTGCGACACCATGCCTGGTCGTTCGTCGCGGCGGTCGTCGGCGGCGAGCCATCCCGTGAGCGGCACGGCTTCCTTGCCGACCACACGGCGCTCCTCGGCCAATTGACCGCAGCCGGCTGCCGGCTCCGGCTCGAGGACGGCCGCATCGTGGCTGAAGCCGGTGGCGTCGAGACACCCCTCGACCACCGCCGCGACCTGGCCGACGCGCTGGCCGTCGCGCGGGGAGCCAACCCCGAGGCCCCGTTCGCATTCGTCGTGCTTCAGTTTGGCCGCTTCGACGTCACGGCCCGGTGCCTCGAGTCACTCCGCCGGCTCGAGAGCCGTCGGCCGGTGCGGATCGTGGTGGTCGACAACGGCTCGCCCGCCGACGTGGTTGAGGCCACCAGGGCGGCGGTGGCCGCGATGCCGCAGGTCGAACTCGTGGAGACGGGGGCGAACCTCGGCTTCGCCGGCGGCAACAACGTGGGGTACGCGCACGCCCGCGACCGGCTCGGGGCCGCGTTCATCGCCGTGATCAACAACGACACCCGGATCGAGCAGGCCGACTTCATCCTCCGCTGCGAGCGGCTGTTCCGCGAGACCGCCTGCTCGGTGCTCGGCCCCGACATCGTCACGCCCGACGGCCGCCGCGAGAATCCCTGGAACGACTCGGTCTACAGCCCGGGCGAGTGGCGGCGGCTCGAGGGGATGTATCACGAGGACCGGGCCGACTTCGAGCGGACCGGACAGCCGCGGTTCCGGCGGCTCGGCCGGCGGTCACCGGAGGCGGGGTTCGTCCCCAATCCGGTTCTGCAGGGGGCGGCGATCGTCCTCTCGCCGGTCTTCGTTCATGCCATGCCGACCCTGTTCGACGAACGGACGAAGCTCTACGGCGAGGAGTTCCTGTTCGCCGTCGACACGCTCCTCGCCGGCCACTTCATGGCCTACTCGCCCGAGGTCAAGATCCTCCACGAGGAGGGCGTCTCCACCGGGGCCCTGCCGAGCGCCACCAAGATGCGGCTCGGCTACGAGAACGCCGCGCTGGCCGCCGGCCTCGCCGCCGCGGAACTCGACAGCTTCGCGGCCGCCTGCCGCGGCGAGCCGCTCGACTGCCACGACCGGTCCCTGCCGGCACTCGTGGCCGGGCCAAGGCGGCACGTGCTCGTGGACCTGTTCTTCTGCCAGCCCGGGTATCACGGGGGCGGCGAGTATGGCAAGGCGGTGTTCCGGGGCCTGGCCGGCGCGGCGGCCGCCCGCAGCGACGTCACCATCTGGGCCGCCCTCGACCCGGCGCTGCACATCGATCCCTGGGTGCTCGCCGAGTGCCGCCGCTTGGCGATCCGCGTGATCGCCGTCCGCTCCTACGCCGACATCGTCGGGCTCGTGAACTCGGGCCGCTTCGACTCCTTCTTCTGTCCCGCGATCGTCGTCTACACGGGCTACGACTACATGCGTCGGGCCGGCACGCGGCTGCCGTTCAGCGGTGGACGGACGCGGATCGTCGGCACGCTGCACGACGTCCGCGACCTGCAACTGATCCGCGACCGCGACGCGATCACGGCGGCGCTCGTCCAGGCGGGCTGGCGACCCCAGGTGGCCGGCCCGGGCTCGTTCCTGGCGGCCTCCGCACCCGATCCTGCAGCGCTTGCGGCGATGTATTCCGCGATCTGCCACGACCCCCATGTCGACACGCTCGTGACCGTGTCGCGGTATTGCCACGAGGTGATCGAGGCAGAGTGTGCCCCGCCGCCCGGCCGGTTCGTGGTGCTCTGCTCGGCCGAGAAGGATCGGCCGCAGCCAACGCCCTACCACGGCCATGGGATCGCCCAAGACGGCCGCCCCTTCGCGCTGGTGCTCCATGCATCGCGGCCGGAGAAGAACGCGCCATCGGTGGCCGCCGCCTTCGACCGGCTGTTCGCCGGCGGCGATCCCTTCGGGCTGGCGGACCTGCGGGTGGTGTTCGTGGGCATCTCGTCGCTCGACGAGCTGGGCCTCGGGCGGCTCGCGCATCCCGAGCGGTTCACGGCGATCCCCGAGGTGCCTCCAGGCCAGCTCGAGTATCTGCTCGAGCGGGCGAGGATGCTCGTCTACGCGTCGTTCAACGAGGGCTTCGGCTATCCGCCTGTCGAGGCGATGCGCTACGGCACGCCCGCCGTCGTGGCCGCCGTGGCCGCGATCCCCGAGGTCTGCGGCGACGCGGCGGTGACCTGCGACCCGCGCGACGTGGACTCGATCGCGGGGGCGATCCTTCAGGCCTGGCACGATCCTCCCGCCCGCGACCGGATCGTGAGCCGCCACGCGGCGATCGTCGCGCGGCAGCGGCGTGACCTCCTGGATCTCGTGCGGCTGGTGCTCGATGGCGTGCGACCCCCGGAGCACGCCCCCGAGGCTCCGGTGGCTGTGCCTGCCGAGGCGCCGCCCGCCGGGTATGTCCTGCGACACGCCGGCTGGTGCCCGATCTGCGAAGCGTCCACCACCTTCTCGGCCACCGAGGCCTGGCTCCGCGACCACTACCTCTGTGAGCGGTGCCACTCGCTGCCGCGGGAGCGGGCGCTGATGGTGGCACTCCAGACCCGGTTTCCCGACTGGCGGCGGCTGCGGATCCACGAGTCGTCGCCGGAGATGCGGGGCCTGAGCGCGAAGCTCGCCCGCGAGTGTCCCGGCTACGTGGCGTCGCAGTATGACCCCGCGACCCCCTTTGGCACGGTCGAGCCGCGGGGCCGCTGGCGGTCGGAGGATCTCGAGCGGCAGACGTTCGAATCCGGTTCGTTCGACGTCGTGATCACCCAGGACGTGTTCGAGCACATCTTCGACACCGACGCCGCCTTCCGCGAGGTGCAGCGGACCCTGCGGGCCGGGGGGGCCCACCTGCTGACCACGCCGCTGGTGCGGGCCGAGGCGGCCTCCCGCCGGCGAGCGGACCGGGGGCCGGACGGCGTCCGCCACCTCGAACCCCCCGAGTTCCATGGCAACCCGATGTCGGCCGACGGCTCGCTGGTGACCTGGGACTGGGGCTACGACATCGTCGACCAAATCCGCGCTTGCACCGGCGACGAGGCCCGACGGATCATGGTCGAGATTCCGGCGCTCGGAATGGTGGCTGAGTATCTCGACGTCATCGTGGTCGAGCGGCGGAGCCTGCCGAACGATCGCGGCCAGCGGCCGCTCCCGCGGCACGTGACCGCCGGCTGAGACCACCGTCCCCAAACAACGCCCCAGAGCCCCGACCCACCATGACCCGTTCCGTCACCAAGCAGGACTACCTGGCGCGCCTGCC
>CAMCPF010000162.1 GCA_945876515.1 Candidatus Kuenenia stuttgartensis | reverse complement strand
GGCCTTTGCCTGGTAGGGATCCCAGCGGGTCTGCTGGGTGGCCCAGTCATAGGCGGCCGATTCATCGGCCCGCTGCTGCTCCGGGGTTTGGCCCTTCGCGGGGAAGATCGCCAGGTTCGCAGGGTTGCTGCTGAGCGCCGGGGGGCCGGCATGCACGGCGGCCGTCAGCACCACGGCCGTCACGAGGGCCGCGTTTCCGATCCAAATCTGCAACTGACTCTTCATCACGATGTCTCCTGGGGGAGCCCTCCGCGGGGCCGACGTTGAGATACGCCGGAGGGCATGGGAATGAACAGAGCAACTTTCGCCCCGTCGCGCAGAGCGGCGTTCCCCACGGCTCTCCGACCGCCGGAGTGGCCATCGCCTGTGGGTTTTCAGACAGATCGCCGCGCGAAGCGTGTCACGCGGGCGTGGTCCCACTGCCGGCGTGATCTCCGCCGACGCCAAGCAGAGCCTCTGGGCGGAGTTCGATGCCGCGTTTCGAACCTCCCAGGCCGATGGCATCCCGTTGCAGACCGAATCGCGAGGTTGGCTGGCTGAAGACCGCTCTTCCCTGAGTCGTGCAGGGCCCGGGCTTTAGGCTGCCGAGCCGTTCACAACGCTGGCTGACTGGGTTGCCGGCGATGGCTGGGGTGACTATTCCCACGAGAGGGTTTGTGTCGATAGAGAAGTTCGGAGCGATTGGCGGCTCCGAGACAGGACTGTGACCATGCCCGCTGGCCCTCCCGGCGCGACGACGATGCGCCCCCGGGCCTCGGGCGGCGCCCGACTCCTGCTGCTGGTAATGGCCTCCCCCTTCGTGGCCGCTGCCAGCGGCCTGGCCCAGGAACCGATTCCCGCGCCGGGGCCGGTCCTCGACCCGAACCAGGCGGGCAATATCGATCTCGGAGCCGGCGAGCCCCTGGATGTGGACGGCGGCCGGCGGACGGGGACCGTGCTCGACCCCAACCAGGCCGGCAACATCGACCTCCGCCTCGAGCAGGCGCTCAGCCGGATCGAGACGCTCGAAGGACACCGCGACTCGCTGCCGATCATCCGCCTCAGCGGCTTCTTTCAGCTCGACGACGGCCTGTTCAGTCAGCCGGCGGCCAGCCGCAACCGGATCGGCGACGCGCCCGACGGCGTGAGCTTCCGGAGGACGCGGCTTCAGGCGTTCGGCAAGCTCACGGAGTTCACCAACTATTCGATCATGATGGATTTCGCGCAGGCCGGCCGGCCGAGCTTCATGGACGTCTGGGGAGAGCAGGAGCAGATCCCCTTCTTCGGCACGATCCGCATCGGCCAGTTTCGCCAGCCGGGCACGATGGAGAGTTGGACGAGCATTCGTCACTTCGAGTTCCTCGAGCGGAGCGTGGCCTTCCAGGCCCTGGAGCCCTTTCGCCGGGTGGGCATCATGGCCTATTCGATGACCGAGGACGAGCGGACCGAATGGGCCTACAGCGTGTACGCGACCGGACTCACCTTCTGGAACGGTGCCGAGACGGTCTACAGCACCATCGGCGACAACCGCAACGGCGCGCAGGTGGGCGACGACGGCGGCGTCGCCTTCGCCTCACGGATCACGCACCTCGTCTATTACGACGATCTCGCCGCGGATCGCTACCTGCTGCACGTCGGGGCCGGCTACCGTTACGGCACTCCGGGCGGATCACCCAACACCGATGGCGCCTTCGCCAAGACCTACCGTTCGGCGGTGTTTCCGGAGTTTTACGTCGGCGATGCCACGGGGCTGGGCCTGACCGGCGCCGGCACACCACTGGTGCTCGACAGCGGGCGGGTGCTCGCCAACGACTTCCAAGACATCCACCTGGAACTCGCCGGCAGTCACGGCCGGGCCCACTTCCAGACGGAGGCGATGCTCACGACGTTCAACCAGTTCGGCGGCCCGACCGTGATGCAGCCGGCGGCCTACATCCAGTGCGGCTACATGCTCACCGGCGAGGCGATCGGCTATCTCAAGCAGGTGGGCGCCTTCGATTACACCGTGGTTCCTTACACGCCCTTCTTCGGGACGGGCCGCAAGGGGCAACTCCGAGGCTGGGGCGCGTGGGAGCTGGCGGCCCGCTGGTCGTACGTCGATCTGTCGGACGTCAACGTGCGTCCAGAGAACCAGCTCTCCGACGACCCCGGCCCGCCCCCCTCGCCCAACACGGGCAACCTCAACCAGACCACCGTCGGCGTGAACTGGTACTGGAACCGGTTCGCGAAGGTGCAGTTCAACTGGATCCGCAGCATGCCCAACTACATCGGCTACGGCGCGGCCCCCTTCGACATCTACGGCACGAGGTTTCAGATCGAGTTCTGAGCGGCCGTACGAGTTTCGCAAACCGACCCCCGAGACCTTCGCGCACGGAGGCGCAGATGCAGGATTCCCCTGGCAAGCCCCGCCCCAACGCCCTGCTGGCCGCCGGGCTGGCCGGCATCGCCTGGTTGACGGCGGCCGTGGCCGCGGTCGACGACCCCGCCGCCCCGGAGCCGATCCCGCGGCCCGCGCCATCGACCACCGCGCCGGCCGCCGGTCCGCCGGAGCCGGCACGCGACGGCCGGTGCGACCGTTGCGGCGCCTGCGAACGGGTGGGAACGGTGTGCGTGAAGCGGCTGACGGAGAAGGAGGTCACGAAGGTCTGCTGGGGGTACCGGTGCGAGCAGGTCTGCATCCCCGGCCCGAGCATCTTCATCGGAACACGCCACCACAAGGACGACTGCGGCTGCTGGACCTGCCGGCTCTGGCGGCCGACCTGCGCTGAGGTCATCACGAGGCGGGTGCCCGAGAAGCAGGAGGTCAAGCGGAAGGTGCCGGCGGTGGCATGGACGGTCGAGGAGCGGTGCTGCGAGTGCCGGCACGAACCACGACCGACCCGGTCTGCCGAACCGGATGGCCCGCCCGCGAAGGAAACCGCCCGCACCGACGGCAGGCCACAAGGCGGCCCCCGGTCGCCTTGACCCCCGGGCGGTCTGACCGCGACAATCTTGGGTTGCCCCGCGTTTTCCCGGCTCCGGCCGCACGCCCGCCGTCCACCCTGCCCCGGGCCAGCCAGCCGTCGGGCAGCTCACAACCGCCCCCTTCGCCTGACCATTTTTCATGGAAACCCTCGAACGCCTCTGGGACTCGGTGACCAACGGTGCCGCCGCGCTGAGCGGCCGGGCCGAACGCTTCATCACGGGCCTCTTCGGCTCTTCCAACGCCCGCTACGTCCGCCGGCTGGAGCCCAAGATCGAAGCCATTAACCTGCTCGAACCCCGCTACCAGTCGATGAGCGACGCCGAACTCGCCGGCCAGACGGGCGACTTCCGCCGGCGGCTGGCGGCTGGCGAAACGCTCGACGACCTGCTCGTGGAGGCCTTCGCCGTCTGCCGCGAAGCCGGACGGCGGTGGCTGCGGATGCGGCACTACGACGTGCAGTTGATCGGCGGCATGGTGCTCCACTCCGGGGCGATCGCCGAGATGATCACGGGAGAGGGCAAGACCCTGGTGGCCACGCTCCCGGCCTATCTCAACGCCCTCGAGGGCAAGGGCGTGCACGTGGTCACCGTCAACGACTACCTCGCCCGCCGCGACATGGAGTGGATGGCACCTCTCTACATGGGCCTGGGCCTCTCCGTGGGCGCGATCCAGTCCGGGATGGACTCCGGGCAGCGGCAGAAGTCCTACGCCTGCGACATCACCTACGGCACCAACAACGAGTTCGGCTTCGACTACCTCCGCGACAACATGCGGATGGCCGCCCGCGGCGACGACCGCTTCCCCAAGCACGCCCAACAGGCCCAGGGGCCGCTCCACTTCGCGATCGTGGACGAGGTGGACAACATCCTGATCGACGAGGCCCGCACGCCGCTGATCATCTCCGGCCCCGCCCACGACGACGTGGCCAAGTATGCCCGGGCCGACCAGATCGCCCGCCAGCTCAAGCCCGAGATCCACTTCGAAGTCAAGGAGAAAGAGCACACCGTCGCGCTCACCGAGGAGGGCGTGCGCACGGCCGAAAAGCTCGCCGGCGTGGAGAGCTTCTACACCGTGGGCAACATGGAGTGGCCCCACCTGATCGACAACTCCCTCAAGGCCCACTACCTCTACAAGCGGGACGTCAACTACGTCGTTCAGCAGGGGGAGGTGGTGATCGTGGACGAATTCACCGGCCGCCTGATGCCGGGCCGGCAGTGGTCCGACGGCCTCCACCAGTCGGTCGAGGCCAAGGAGGGGGTGAAGATCAAGGAGGAGTCGCAGACCCTCGCCACGGTCACGCTCCAGAACTTCTTCAAGCTCTACAAGAAGCTCTCCGGCATGACCGGCACGGCCATGACCGAGGCCACCGAGTTCTGGAAAATCTACAAGCTCGACGTGATCGCGATCCCGCCCAACCGCGGCCTGCAGCGGATCAACCATCCCGATGTCATCTACCGCACCGAGCGGGAGAAGTGGATCGCCGTGGCCGACGAAGTGGAGCGGGTCCACCGCTGGGACACGCTGGCCCTGGCCGACGGCTCCTGGAAGGTCGGACGGATCGTGCGGGAAAGCGAGGCCGAGGTGGTCTTTGAGGAGAAGGGGGGCAAGGACACCGAGACGCTCCCCCGCTCAAAGATCAAGGAGATCCAGCGCAAGGGCCTGCCCGTGCTCGTGGGCACCGTCTCGATCGAGAAGAGCGAGCGGCTCGCGACCCTGCTCGAGAAGCGGGGCGTCGACCACGCCGTCCTGAACGCCAAGCACCACAAGCGGGAGGCCGAGATCATCGCCCAGGCCGGCCGCCCCGGAGCGGTCACGATCGCCACCAACATGGCCGGCCGCGGCACCGACATCATCCTGGGCGGCAACGCCGAGACGCTCGCCTGGGCCAAGCTGCAGGACACCTATCCGACGCGGCTCGACGTGCCCAAGGAGGAGTGGGAGTCGCTCGTCGCCGAGATCGCCACCCGCGAGGACATGAAGGCCCAGGGGGAGAAGGTCCGCCAGGCAGGCGGCCTCCAGATCATCGGCACCGAGCGGCACGAGGCCCGGCGGATCGACCTCCAGCTCCGCGGCCGCTGCGGCCGGCAAGGGGATCCGGGAAGCAGCCGATTCTTCCTCTCGCTCGAAGACGACCTGATGCGGATCTTCGCCGGCGAGTGGGTGAAGAACGTGCTGACCCGGCTCGGGATGCAGGACGGCGAGGCGATCGAGAGCCGGATGGTCACCCGCCGGGTCGAGGCGGCCCAGAAGAAGGTCGAGGAGCGGAACTTCGAGGTCCGGAAGAATCTCCTCGAATACGACGAGGTGATGGACGAGCAACGGAAGCGGGTCTACGGCTTCCGCCAGCGGATCCTCGACTTCACCGACGGCGACGCCGACTGCAAGGAGATGATCCTGGAGATGGTCGATCGCCAGATCGACGAGAACATCGGCAGCTTCCTCGACAAGGACTACGGCCCGCAGACCTACGCTTCGTGGGCCGCCGGCCAGCTCTCCTGCGAGCTCGACGGCAACGACTTCCGTGGCCTGTCTCCCGAGGAGGCCGAGCGGCTCGCCGCCGACGAGGCAGTGCGGCAGTCGGAGACGCAGATCTTCGAGGCCGTCGAGGAGAACCTGCCGCAGGGCGAGGAGGAGGACGAGTGGAACTGGGGGGCGCTGGCGTCCTTCGCCAACGCCCGCTGGAAGCTCTCGCTCACCGACCGCGAGCTCAAGCGGGTGGGCCGCAGCGACGTGGTCGGTTTCCTCCAGGAGCGGGCCCGCGAGGCGATCCACAAGATCGACTTGGGCGACGGCCGGCGGTTTCTCGAACCGGAGTTCAGCCTCCGGACCGCCCGCGGCTGGACGGAGTGGCGATTCGGCATCCCGGTCGAGCAGGCCGAGTTGGATCGGCTCGGCGAGCGGGGCCTCGATGCCGAGGCCTTCACGTCACTCGTCAAGACCAAGGCCCGCGCAGCCTACGCCCACCGGGAGATCGAGTATCCGGTGCTCGTGGGTCTGTCCCACTTCACGGGTCGCCAGCCCGACGGCTCGCGGCGGCTCGACCGCGAGGGGCTCGTGGCCTGGGCGCGGGAGCGGTTTGATCCGGGGCTGACCGAGGCCGATCTCGCCTCGGGCGACCTCGACGAACTCCGGCGGGTACTCGTCGCGGCGAGCACGCGGCGGCACGCCCGGGGCGACGACGCCCGCGACGAGATGAAGCGGATGGAGCGGGCCGTGCTCCTCCAGATCCTCGACAACGCCTGGAAGGACCATCTCCTGGCCATGGACCACCTCCGAAGTAGCGTCGGCCTCCGCGGCTACGCCCAGGTGGACCCGAAGGTGGAGTACAAGCGGGAGGGGATGCGGACCTTCGACCTGATGTGGAAGGGAATCGCCGAGCGGGTGGTGGACGTCGTCTACCGGATCGAGCAGGTCGAGGAGAGCGCGCTCAGGAGCACCTGGCACGAGACGGCGGCCGTCCACGCCGAGGCGGCGAGCGCCGCGCAGCTGGCCGCCCAGCAGGCCGGCCAGCAAGCTGGTCCGGTCGACGACCACCGCTCCGAACCGGCCCGGTCCGAGCCGATCCGCAACCTCGCCGAGAAGGTGGGGCGCAACGATCCCTGCCCCTGCGGCAGCGGCAAGAAGTTCAAGAACTGCTGCGGCAAATCCAGCGGCGTCGCGGCGGGGTGACGGCCAGTTTTCTTTACGGCTTCGCGGCCATCCCTGGCCCGCGAAGCCTTGGCGGCACTCCGGCCTTCGGCCGCTGCCGCCGGCCGCACCTCC
Source organism: Candidatus Kuenenia stuttgartensis (assembly GCA_945876515.1). GTDB lineage: Bacteria > Planctomycetota > Planctomycetia > Pirellulales > UBA1268 > QWPN01. The sequence goes on along the minus strand of CAMCPF010000162.1, from coordinate 149 downwards.
GGGCGGCCGTGTTCGTGCGGGTTTTCGGCGTGCGGCGTGCGTTCAGACGAATCCTGCGCCCTGCTCTCATGCTTTCACGTCGACGGTTGGACTGCGAGGGGTTGCCCGTGCCCTCGAGCGAGCTGTGGAAGCGAGCGCAGGCAGGATGC
>CAMCPF010000161.1 GCA_945876515.1 Candidatus Kuenenia stuttgartensis | reverse complement strand
GGATGAAGAGCAGCGCCGTGAGCGTGTTGATCACCACACCGACGGCCGCCACCACGATGACCGTCGGGCCGGCCACCGGCTCGGGCTGGCTGAGCCGCCGCCAGGCTTCCCAGATGATCGCCCCGCAGGCCACTAAGAGCAGCACCGCGTTGGCCAAGGCCGCGAGGATCGTCGCCCGGCCGAGGCCCCAGGTGAAGCGGCGGGAGGGGGGCCGGCGGGAGAGCCAGGCCGCTCCCCAGGCCAACAGCAGGCCCACGACATCCCCGGCGTTGTGCCCCGCATCGGCCAGCAGGGCCAGCGAGCCGGCCAGGAAGCCCGCGGCAAGCTCCACTGCCACGAACACCACGTTGAGCGTGACGCCGATCGCCATCGCGCGGTCGAACTGCCCGGCAGCGAGGCCCCGCGGGCCGTGATGGTGGTGGTCGTGGGTCATGCGGCGTGCGTGCGCAAGCGGGCGGGAGTCGGCCCCGCATGATAACGGCCGGGCCGCAGCGTAGACTGCCGGTTTTCCCCGGTGCATTCTCACGAAGGGTCATGACATGGGCGACGAACGGCTGCGGGTGGCGGTGATCGGGCGGACGGGCCGCGGCGACTACGGCCATGCGATCGACGAGCTGTTTCGGGAGCTGCCCGGGGCCGAGGTGGTGGCCGCGGCCGATGACGACGCGGCCGGCCTCGCGAAGGCGGCCGGGCGGCACGAGCTCGAGCCGGCCGCTGCCTTTGCCGACTGGCGGAAGATGCTCGCGGCGACGAAGCCCGACGTGGTAGCGATCTGCATGCGGCACATCGACTGCCACGCCGAGATGGCGATCGCCGCGGCCGAAGCGGGGGCCCGGGGGATCCTGATGGAGAAGCCGTTCGTGCCCACGCCCGCCGAGGCCGACGCGGTGGTGGCCGCCTGCGAGAAGGCCGGCACCAAGCTCTCGCTGGCCTTCGTGAACCGCCATGCGGGCACCTACGCCGCCGTCCGCGACCTGATCGAGGACGGCCGGATCGGCCGCCTGCTCGAGCTGCGGGCGCGGGGCAAGGAGGACAAGCGTGGCGGCGGCGAGGACCTCTGGGTGCTGGGCTGCCATGTGCTCGACCTGATGACCGACCTGGGCGGTGCGCCGCAGTGGTGCCAGGCCACGGTGATGGTGGGCGACCGGCCGATCACGAAGGCCGACGCCGCCCCGGGGCCGGAGGGCATCGGCCTGATCGCGGGCGACGCGGTGGCGGCGATGTTTGGCTTGGCCAACGGGCCGGTGGGCTACTTTGCGAGCGTGCGGGACGCGGGGCTCAAGCAGCCGGCCTTCGGGCTCACGGTCGTGGGCAGCGCCGGCGCGATCCACATCCGCCCCGACCACGTGCCGCAGGCCTGGCTCCGCGAGGCCCCGCTGTGGCGGACCGACAAGGAGATTCCCTGGCAGCCGATCGGCCCGGGCGGCGTCGGGGAGGAGGTGGCGGCAGACGTCGATCGCGCGGCGGAGCGGGTCGCGTGGGGCCGCCGGGCCGCGGCCGATCTGCTCGACGCGATCGTGAGCGACCGCGAGCCGGAGACGGGCATGTACGCCGGCCGCACGGGCGTGGAGATGACCACGGCCGTCTACGCCTCGGCCCTCTCGGGCGACCGGATCACGTGGCCGCTCGTGAACCGCGGCAACCCGCTGGGTTGACGGCAAGCGAAGCGGGGCCAGGAGGGCCCGCGCCGCGTGGGATAGCGCTAGGCCTGGAGGGCCGGGTTTGTTCCGGCCGGAGGCCGGCAAGCGAAGCGGGGCCAGGAGGGCCCGCGCCGCGTGTAGAAAGTGCCATGCCCGGGGAAAGGGTCCCGCGGCAGCATCCGTGCTGTGGGGCCCCGTTCCGTGGTTGCCGAGTTTCCTGGGTGGTAGGTCCGTCAGGAAAAAACCGTTGTCCTCTCACCCGGGCATGGCGAAGTGCGGTGGTTCAGTCCGGCGCGGAGCCGGCTCCGTCAGGTGATCAGTTCGTCGATCCGCTGCCGGAAGCCCGGCATCTCGGCGGTCACGAAGGCAGTCCAGGCGGCGGGCTGCCAGAGCTCCACGCAGACGGCGGCTCCCACCACCATCACGTCGCCCCCCGGCTCCACGCCGAGAAACTCGCGGAATCCCTCCGGCAGCACGAGTCGGCCCCGGCCGGCCAGTGAGATCGTCTGTTGGCGGGTCGAGAGGAGCCGCCCCAGGTCCTGCACCTGGCCGACCCGGTTCGTGAGCAGGCCGGCCGCCAGTTTCGTGCGGATCACGTCCACGGCGGCTTCGAGCCGCGGCTTCCAGGCGGCCGCCGACCAGAGCGAGAGGCAGCCGGCCCGCTCCTTGGCGATCACGAGCCGTTGGCCGGCGGCGGCGAGCGGGTCGGCGAGTTCTGGCGGCAATGCCAGCCGGTGCCGGGCATCCAGGGCCCGAACAAACTCCCCCAGCAACAACTCGGGCGCGGCGGCCATGTGGTTCCGGGATGTCCATGCTGCCCGCCTCCGCGGGATCGAACGGCCGGACCGGTCCATCGGTCTGGTGCGTTTCGGGCCTGAAACCCACATAAAATGCTGCTTGTGACAGCATTTTGGGTCTCAAACCCACGAGCAGCAGTCTACCGCCCTCCGCGGGGCGTGCAAGTTTGCCGCCGCGAGCATGAAATTGCCGCGGAAAAGATGCGGCCTGCAGGGCCACGAAGCGGCCGCGGGGCGGAGCCAGGTCGCCGCCGGGCGACTCACGGCATGTAGGGGCCGCCGGCGTCCCGCTCGGCCATTTCCTTCTTGTAGGCCTTCTGGGCCGCGGCCTCCTTCGAGAGTTTGAACTCAGGGCCGGCCGGGAAGTACTGGATGTCGTCCTGCAGGTAGTAAGCGCTTGGCAGCGTCTGGCCGCCCACGTCCACCTGGCACCCGGTCAGGCCAAAGCCGCCGATCGCCGCGACGACGGCGAGCATCCGAAACCCGCGACCACGGTGTGAATCGGCCGCGGCGAGCGAACGAACGAGTGGCATGACCATGGCGGAACCTTCCCTGCGTGGCGGTGTCGGGTCGCGGCGGGTGTCGCCCTCGGGCGGACCTCCACGATCCTTCGTGGTATCGGCCCGCACGACCGGCAAACTTGCGGCAACCCGCACGACCGGCCCGCGGGCCGGCCGGGGCCGCCACGCCGCTTGCCGAGTCTGCCCAGTGTGACGCGGCCCGAGCCCGAGGCCCCGCGGCCGCGGGTGAAGCGTGTACAACCAAGCGGCATGCAACGGGCCCTCGTGATCGCCGTTGGTCTCGTCCTCGCGGGCGGCAGCCTGTCGGCCCAGGTCGTCCTGCCACCAAACATGGGCGTTCCCGACGCCGCCCCGACCGTGCCTGGCCCGGGCTACGACCTCGCCCTCGCGGCGCTCGCCGCCGGCGACTATCCCGCCGCGGTGGAGATCGCCGAACGTGAGTATCGCGGCAGCGCGAAGATCGGCGCCGACCGCTGGATCGACTCGATCGCCGCCGCGACGATTCTCGGGGAGAGCCTGTTCGAGACCGGCCGGTTCCGCGAGGCGTTGGCCCGCTACGAGGAGGCGCTCGCGCTCTCGGCCACCCACGCCAACTGGCTCCTGGCCGTGCGGTTTCCACCGCAACAGCTCCAGCCTCTGCGTCGCCCGCGGGTGGCGACGTGGGCCCGCAGCAAGCGCAACGCCACGCCGTCGACGCTGCCCGACACGATGACGATCCGCCAACAAGGCGCCGACCCGCAGGATGTGCTCCAGCGGGGCGGTGTGTTGACGGCGCCCTACGAGCGGCCGATTCGTCCGCAGGAGGTGATCCGCTCACTCGTGATCGCGCTCTATCGCACCGGCTCGCTCCTCGGCGACTTGGGCCGCGACAACCCGATCCTCGATCAGGCCGCCCGCACGCTCGCCCGGCGGCCCGCGCCCCCCAACCACTATTCGCAGTCGTGGATCGACATCGCGCTCGGGATGGCCACCTGGGCGCAGGGCAAGCCGCAGCAGGCGCAGCCGCTGCTCGTGCGCGGACTGCTCGCGGGCAACCAGTTCGACCACCCGCTCACCTCCTGGGGACTGATCGCCTTGGGTCGGATCGCGCTCGACGCCGACCGGGCTCAGGAGGCGGTGACCTATTTCGAGGAGGCCACGATCACGGCGGCCGACTACGGCGACGTGCGGGCCCTCGAGGAGGCCTTCGGCCTGCTGTGGACCGCCCACCGCATGACCGGCGGCAAGGGTGTGGCGGGGGCGATCCCGCCGGCCGCCGACGCGACGCGTGCCGGGCCTGCCGCGCTGCGGGCCAGGCTCCTGGCGATGCAGGCCGAAACGCTGGCCGCCGCGGGAGATGCCCGCGGGGCAGCGGCGGCGCTCGACGCGATCGACGGCCGGCTCCTGAAGTCGGCGGCCGGCGAAGGCACGCTCGGCGGCATCGCCGCCTACGCGGCGGCCCTGATCGCCTACGGCCGGGACGCCGCGGCCGGCGACGCCGAGATCGGGCGGGCGCTGGCCATCGCTCGGAGCCGCTCTCCCCGGCTCTTTCAGACCGAGTTGCTCGTGGAACTGGTCCGGGCCGGATCGAGTCTCGTCCCCGACCGGCAGGCCGAGGGACTGTTTGCGTCGTGGCTGACCGATCCCCCGGCCCGCGACTTCGCGGCCGATCCGCTCGGCAGCCTGGCCGTGATCACCGCGCCCCGCAGCGCGGCCTTCGACACCTGGGTGGCGGTGGCGGGCCGGCGGGGTGAGGAGCCGACGCTCGCCGCCGCGGAGGCGACGATGCGCCAGCGCTGGATGGTCGCGCAGCCGCTCGGCGGCCGGCGGGCCTCCCTGATGCGGTTCCTCATGGCCGACGAGCGGCTGCTCGATGCGGCCGAGGCGGCCCGCCGCAAGGCGCTCATCGCCGGCCGCCCCGGCCTCGATCGCCTGCTCACCAGGCTCGGCCAGCTCCGCGGCAATCTCGCGGCCGCCGTCGCTGCGGCTCCGCCACAAGCCGCACAGGCCGCCGCGGCGGTCGCCGGCGATCCGGCTGAGTGGCGGGAGTACGCGGCGACGGCCGGGGAGCTGCGGCAGGTGGTCGCCACGCTCGCAGCGGGCAGCAGCGCCGTACCAGCCTTTCCGCCGCTCACCCCCTCCGACGAGATCCGCCGTCGCCTGGAGCCGGGGCAGGCGCTGCTGTCGTTTCACTGGACGGCCTCGGGGCTGTTCGGCGCGCTCGAGACCCGCGACCGCCTCGTGGCCTGGCAGGTGAAGCAGGCTGCCGGCCTGCCGGGCGAGATCCGCACCCTCGCCAAGGAGTTGACGCTGCACGAGCGGTCGGCGGCCGTCGGCGTGGATCGGCTTGTCGCGGGCGACTGGAAGGGCTCGGCCACACGGATCGAGCGGATGCTGTTCGAGAACGCGCGGGGTGTGTCGCTCTCCGAGGGGATCGACGAGCTCGTGATCGTGCCCGACGGCTGGCTGTGGTATGTGCCCTTCGAAATCCTGCCGGTGGCAAGCAACCGGGCCGGCGATGCCCGCCGGCCACTCCAGGAGGTGTGCCGGATGCGCTATTGCCCAACGCGCAGCCTCGCGGTGCTGCGGTTCGAGCCACGCAGCGGCGGCGGCACGGGCCTGCTGCTCGGCCGAATGAGCCGGGGCGAGAAGCGGGAGGCAGCCCTCGCGACGGTCGGCGACATGACCGCGGGCGTGGCTAACGCGGTCGTGCTCGAGCCGGGCGGGGCCGGCGGTCCGCCTGCGTCGAGCCCACCGCCCGAGCTCGTGGGCTCGCTCTTCGACACGCTCGTGGTCTACGACGAACTCATCCCGCCTGGCCCCGGCCAAGCGTGGCCGCTGCTCTCGGCCGTCGGGCCCCGGCCGGGCATCACGCTGGCCGACTGGGTCTCACCGCCGCCCAAGCGGCCGCGGCAGGTGATCCTGCCGGGCGTGCAGTCGGCGATGGCCGGCGGCCTGCTCAAGCCGCCTGCGCGGCCGGGCGAGGATCTCTTCTTGCCGGCCGTCGATCTGATCGCGGCGGGCGGCCAGACCGTGCTCCTGAGCCGCTGGAAGAGCGGCGGCGCGGTGGCCACGAGCCTGGTGCAAGAGTTTCTCCGCGAGACCACCGGCCAGGACGCCCTGCCGGCCGCGGAGGCCTGGCAGCGGGCCGTGGACGTGGTCACGCCCGAGCGGCCCGATCTCGACCGTGAGCCGCGGCTCAAGCGGGCGGTCGACGCCGACCTGACTGACGCCCGGCATCCGCTCCTCTGGGCCGGCCATCTGCTGATCGACTGCGGGCCGGGCGTGTATGCCGCCGCGGCCGAGCCGGCGGTTCCTCCCGCGCCGCCGCTGTTCGCCCCTGCGCCTGCGCCGGTCGCACCCGCACCGCCGCCGGGCGGCCCGATGCCCCCTGCCATCCTGGCGCCGCCCGCGATCCTGGCGCCGCCGGCGATCCTGGCGCCGCCGCCTCCAAGGAACGAGCCGCCTGATGCGGCAGCGCCCATTCCACCGCCGCCCGTCGCGCCGCCGCCCGCCGAGCCCGCGGCCCCCGCGGCCGACGTGCCATGAGCCCTGCCGCGGAGTTCGGTCTTTTGTTTCTCGCGGGGCTCGTGGCTGGCGGTGTCAATGCGATCGCCGGCGGTGGCACGATCCTGACGTTCGGCGTGCTGGGAACAATCCTGCCGCCCGGGCCGGGGCAGCTCGTGTCGGCGAACGTCACCAGCACCGTCGGACTGTGGCCGGGATCCGCCGCCGCGGCGTGGGCCTCGCGCGGCGTGCATGCCGAGCAGCCGGCCTGGGCCCGGTGGCTCGCGCTGCCGAGCATCGTCGGCGCGGCGATCGGCGTGGGGCTGCTCGGCTGGCTGCCCAAGGAGTCGTTCGATGCGGTCGTGCCATGGCTGATCCTTTTGGCCGCGGTGCTTTTTGCCCTCCAGCCGCAGGCGGC
>CAMCPF010000160.1 GCA_945876515.1 Candidatus Kuenenia stuttgartensis | reverse complement strand
AACCGGGCATCGCCCCGGACGAGCGTCACATTGCGGCGGCGGGCGAGCGTGGCCAGGCCGCCGGTCAGCGCGCCGATCACCTTGTCCTTGCGGGCCCGCAACGTCGCCAGGTCGAGACTCGGCTTTTGGAAGTGGATGCCCCACTCCTCCATCTCGCGGGACTCGGCCAGCACCCGCCCCACGTGCAGAAGCGCCTTCGACGGGATGCACCCGCGGAGCAGGCAGGTGCCGCCGAGCCGCTCGTCCCGCTCGACGAGCGCCACCTCGATGCCAAGGTCGGCCGCCAAGAACGCGGCGGCATACCCGCCGGGGCCGCCACCGAGGACGACAAGGGGAACGTGCATCGATGGGCTCTCGGGGGAAGGTCACCGGCGAAGCCGGTGAGCGGGATCGAATCGAACTGGGATCGCCCGGCGATCCCGCGATGTTGTAGTTTCACGGCTGCGGGCGTTCAAGGAAGCCCGCCGACGAAACCCCGGGGCGGCCGCAGGGCCGCGGGCCGCCCGCGTGGCTGCGAGACGATGCCAGAGCTCCACCCAGCACGACGCCTCGGCGGCCTCCTCGGGCAGTGGCTCGCAGCCACGTTCACGCTCGACGCCCGCAGCCTGGCCGTCTATCGCATCGGGCTCGGGGTGATCCTGACGGCCGACTGCCTGCTCCGCACCCGCGACTTCCGCCTCATGTTCGCGGCCGACGGAATGTTTCCCCTGGAGACGCTGCATCGCTACTACGCGGACGCGACGCTCTGGTCACTGGCCTTCGCCGTCGACGCCAGCTGGTGGAGCGGTGCGGTGCTGGCACTCCAGGGAATCGCGGGGGTGGCGCTGGCATTCGGCTACCGGACGCGCGCGGCGACGATCTTGGCCTGGGTCGCGCTCGTCAGTGTGATCCGCCGAACGTCGCCCGCCACCAACGCCGGCGACATCTGGTTCGCCTGCCAGCTGTTCTGGTCGATGTTCCTGCCCCTCGGAGCCCGCTGGTCGGTCGACGCCTGCCGCACCGAAGACCGTGAGCCGGTCGTCGGGACGGTCCGGTCAGTCGCGTCCACGGCACTCGTGCTCCAGCTGGCCGCCGTCTACCTCGGTGCCGGCCTGGCGAAGTGCAATCCGAGCTGGTTCGCCGGCGATGCCCTCACGCACGCGCTCTCGGTGCACGATCATGGCACCCCCTTGGGCATGCTGCTGGGGGAGACGCCCTGGATCGCACGGCCGCTCCAGTGGGGCGTGCTGCTGGGTGAGATGGGCCTGCCGCTGATGCTCCTCGCCCTGCCTTCGCCGCGCATCCGCGGCGGAATCGTGGCGCTGGCCATCGCGTTTCACATCGCCATTTGGATGACGATGACGGTGGGACTGTTCGCGGTGATCGGGATCGTGGCCTGGCTGCCGCTGATCCCGGGGTGGGCCTGGCCCGCCGAGCGAGCCGCGGCCAGCAGCGCGGGCCTTGCCCCCCCGGCGGCCTGGGCCTGCGGACTCGCGGGGGTGCTGGCCTTGGCTTCGTTCGTCCATCAGGTGACGCCGCTCGCCGCCCGCCGGCTGCCCCGTCCGCTCGCGGCCGGGATCAACCTCTTCTGCCTGCCCCAGGAGTGGGCGATGTTCGGCGGGGTGCCCCCGCAGGAACAGTGGGTCTACGGTCGCGGCATCCTGGCGGATGGCTCGGTCGTGGATCTGTTGCGCGACGGTCGCCCGCTCGAGCGGGAGCGGCCCGCCGGTGGGTTCACGTCGCTTCCGCATCACCGCTGGCACAAATTTCTCTGGGTGCTACCGCGGCCGCATGTGAACGTCTTCGCCGAACCAGCGGCCGCCGCGATCGCCCGCGCGTGGAACGCGAGCCAACCCGCCTCCCGACAGGTGGTCACGTTCGAGATCCGGTTTGGCCGACAGCCCGTCCGCGGCGGTGACGGCACGGTGCAGGACATGCTGGTCGCCACCTGGCCAGCCCGCTCCGCCTCCGGCGCCGGCAACCTCGAGCGGTTCCTGGAACTCGATCGCCGCACACCTCCGATTCCTCCCGTGGCACCGGCCGATCCCGCCGCCAGCGCTGCCGCCGCGGCGGCTGGCCCAGCCGGGTAGACTACCGGTCGGTGGTCGGGCGATCGCTGCGAGCGAGAGTGGCGAAACTGGCAGACGCGCTGGATTTAGGTTCCAGTGCCGCAAGGCGTGCGGGTTCGACTCCCGCCTCTCGCAGTAGGTTTGCGACGGCCGGGCGGCGATCAACGGGTGGCCCGAAGCCGCCGAGTCTCCGCGGCCGGATCGAAGGAGACTCGCGGCACGCGCTTGAGGCTCGGTTCTTCGAGGTGGGTCGCCGGTGCGATCCGCCCGCCGTCGGGTGCGGTCGGACCCTCGGTGGCGGCAGCCCCGATGGCGAACCTCCGCTGGGCCCGCCAGCCGCCGTCCGAGCCGACGCTGGAGACGGCCTCGAACAGGTTCTCATCCTCGGGCCGTGACTTCGGCTCAGGAGCAGGCGCCGACGGTTCGGCGGGCACGGGCTTCGCTTCAGGAAAGGGCGCCGGCGGCTCGGCGGGAAGGGGCTTGGGCTCTGCGGGGGCAAGCGGCGAGTCGGGCGCGGGCTGTGGTGCGGGCTCGGGTTGCGGCTCCGGTTGCGGTTGGCGACGCATCTCAGGTGCAGGTTCGAGATCCGGAGATACCGTAGGCTCAGCCGGGGGCTGGGGGCGCACCGGCGGCTCAGGGAGGGGCTCGCGGGGAGTCGCCGCGGGGGCGGACGCGTTGCCGGCATCTCCGTCAGGGTTGGCCGCGGGTTCCTGGTCGGCCTGCGGGTTCAACGACTCTTCGTTTGGCCCCGGCACGGCGGATCGAGGCGGGGAGATCGGACCGGCATCGCGGGTCGCGGAAACCTGGACCACCGCGCCGCCCGGCCAGCGCCGCCATTGGGTTCCGTAGAAGCCGAACTGCTGGGGTCGAACGGGGCAGTAAGGTGCACACACCCCGTCACGACAGCCCGCATGGTGGCCATGATGCTTGCCGTGAGCCTGTCGGCATCCGCCTGGACCGCATGACGGACAGCCCGTCCCGCCGGCCGGCCGGACCGCTGGATCCGTGACGCGGGGCCGGGCTTCCGCGGCCGGTAGCCGCTCGGCCGCCAGCCCCACGACCGGCGCCGAAGCCAGCCAACCTACGGCCCACACCGCCGCCGCCAACCTGAATGACACCTGTTCAGGGTGAATCCAAAACTGGTTTTTGGTGGCGAAGGCGTTCATGATTCCGTCATCCCGGTGACTGCGGCGTTCGGGCGAGCGTTCGGGGGGTGCCTCGCGTCACCCGCAGGATCGCTCCAACCCGCAAAATCTGCCGCCGCTGGTGTATCGGCCTGTCAGCCCGGGCAACTTTGGCAGTTTTTCCGGCGTGAGATGAGTCCCTTGCAGAGGCCAGCCGAGTCCGCACCGCGGAGGTCGCCCCGATCACGGAAACCTGACCCCAGGCTGCTAAACTGCAGAATCTGGGGCGGCCCCGCCGCGAGGTTGCCTTCCCAGGTCGTGATCCGACTCTTCCCCGCCCACCGCCCGGAAAGCCTGCCGTGAAGCGAGTCAACTTCAAGTTTCTGCTGCTGTTGATCGCGGGGCTGCTCGCCACGGGTGGCGGCTTCTACGTGCTGCGGAAGTTTCAGGTCTCGCGGCATGCCGGAACCAAGCTCGAACTAGCCCGCAAGCGGCTCGACGAGGGCAAGGTGGCCGATGCGATGTCGTTGTTCGCACAGTACGTCGTCCTTCGCCCCGACGACGACAAGGCCTTCGCGGAGTATTCGAAGTTGCTCCTCGGACGGGCAACATCGCCCGACGCCACCCGCAACGATGTGGCCCGCGCCTTCAATGCGCTCGAGACCGCGGTTCGAAGCAATCCGGATGATGACGAACTCCGCCTCCAACTCGCCGAGTTCCAACTGCGGGTTGGCCGCGCCACCGACGCCCGCGAGCATCTCACGGTCCTGGAGGAGCGGCTCGACGATCCCACCCCTGCGGATGCCGACGGCACGTCGCGGGCCGACCGGGAAGCCCGTGGCCGGAGGGTTGGTTTCCTGAAGGCGACGTCCTACCTGGGTTCGGGCGAGTTCGAGGAGGCGGCACAAATCGCGGCCCGGCTGGTGGGCTTCGACCTCGGGGCACGCCTGTTCCAAAAACAGGAAGGGGATCAGGACCAGCCGGTTGAAGCCGACACCGACGCGTTCGTGCTCCTCGCCGCCATCCTCCAGGAGCGGTACGACTCGCCGGCCGACGCCCGGCGGGTGCTCGAGGAACTCGTCGCGCGACGGGGCGACGATCCACGCGCCTGGCTCGCGCTGACCAGCTGGTATCGGGAGCAGGGCGACAAGGAGCGTGCCGAGGCGGCCGTCGCCAAGGCGATCGAGCTCGCACCCGACGAAGCCGACTGCATCTTCGCCGAGTTCGAACTGGCGCTCGCAGACCGCGACCTCGACCGGGCGCGAGACGTCGCCCAGCGGGCCGTGAAGCTTTTCCCCGATGACGAGCGGGCCTACCGCGGTTTGGCGGCCGTGTTGATGGAGCAGGGAGACCTCGCCGGCGCGGAACCCGTGCTCCTCGACGGCGTGGAACGGCTGCCGGGCAAGGCCTCGCTCCAGCTGATGCTCACCGACGCGCTGCTGCAACAAAACAAGCTGGTCGAGGCGGGTCAGGCCATCGCCCGCATCCGCGAGGTGTACGGCGCCACGAGCGGGCCGGTCGGGCTGCTCGAGGCCAGGCTGCTGGTCGCGGAGGGTCGCTGGAACGACGCCAAGGCCAAGCTCGAGCAGGTGCGGCCGCTGGTGCTCGGCAACGGCGAACTGATCCGGCAGGTCGATCTCTATCTGGGCCAGTGCCACGCCCAGCTCGACGAGTACGACGAGCAGTTGGAGGTCAATCGCCGGATCCTGAGCGAGGCTCCCGGCTCGCTGGCCGCCCGGGCGGGTGCCGCGCAAGCGCTGATTTCCGCCGGCAAAACGTCCGAGGCACTGGCCGAGTTCGAGGCCATCGCCGCCGCGTTGCCGGAAGACAAGCTCGCCTCCATCCCGCAGGTCTGGTACCCGCTCCTTCAGCTGCGGATCGCCAGCCAAGCTGAACGGCCCGCCTCCGACCGCGACTGGAGCGGCGTCGATCGGCTGCTTGAAATCCTCACCAAGTCCGGAACCGTGCCGCCGGCACAACTGGCCCTGCTCCGAGCCGAGGCGCTCGTCCGGCAGGAGGAGCCGCAGGCGGCACGGGAACTTCTCGAAGCCGCCAGCTCGGAAGCCGACCCGCAGATCTGGGCGGCCTTGGTCACGCTCGTGCTGCGGTCGGACGGCCCTGAGGCCGCCGCAACCGTGCTCGAAAGGGTCCCGGCGTCGATCAAGAACGACCAGGCCCTGCTGCTGGTCGAGGCCCGGCTCGCGGCCGGTCTCCCCACCGATGCGGCCCGCGAGCGCATCGAGGCGATCGGCACCCGGGCCGCCGGCCTGCCCGACGCGGCAGCCGCCAAGGTTTTTTCGACCCTGGCCCCCATCCGGTTGGCCGCGGGAGACCGCGAGGCCGCCCAGCGGCTGTGGGAAAAGGCGGCGGCAGCGGCGCCTGAAGACCTTGCGATTCGCGAGGGGATGCTCGAGGCCGCGCTGGTCTCCGGTGATCTCGACGCCGCCCGCGCAGGAGTGGCGAAGATCAGCGAAATCGCGGGAGCATCATCGGCCCGCAGCCGGGTGGCCGAAGCGAGCGTCGCGCTGCTCGAGGCCCGGCAGCAGCTGGCCACGGCAGAGCCGCGGGAGTCGGCCACCTCGCGGGATCTGCCCGAGGGTGTCGCCAAACTCCTCGACCAGGCCCGTAACCTCCTCGTGGAGGCCGAAAACGACCGCCCCGGCTGGAGCCAGATCCAGGTGCTCTATGCCGACGTGGAAGGCCTGCGTGGCAATCGGTCGGCGGCGATCGACCGCCTGCGGAGGGCGATCACCGTCGGCCCGGCGAATCCCGCGATTGTCCGTCGGCTGGTGGCCCTGCTGTATGCGGAAAACCGCCTGGAGGAAGCCCAGGAGGCCATGGCGTCGCTGGGCGTTGAGGGCACGCAGGGGCTGGAACGCATCTCCGCCGAGGTCGAGCTGCGAGCCGGCAAGTTCGACGACGCCGTCGCGCTGGCCGAGCAGAGCGTCGCCGGCGACACGCAGAACCACGAGGATCTCCTTTGGCTGGGCCAGTTGCTCGCCCGCTCGGGCAAGATGGAGCGGGCCGGTGAGATCCTGGAACGGGCCACGGTCCTGGCGCCGGAGCAGCCCGAGACCTGGTTCGCGCTGTTCAGCCACCGGCTCGCGGCGGGCGCTCCCGCCCAGGCCGTGACCGCGCTTGAGCGGGCGGCTTCCTTGATGCCCGAGCCCCGCCGCCAGCTGGCTCTCGCCCAGGGCTACCAGATGCTCGGTCGAGGCGACGAGGCCGGCGAGTTGCTCGAGGAAACGGCCGGACGCTGGCCGGACAATCTGGAGGCGTTGCGAGGCTTGGCGGCGTTCCAGATCGGCAAGGGCCAGCGGGATGCGGCTCGCCGGGTGCTGGAGCAAATCCTGGCGGCCTCCGGCGACGACGCCGCTGCCGCGAAGCCCTGGGCCCGTCGGGCGTTGGCAGAGGTCCAGGCGAGCCAGGGAACCTACCGTGATATGCAACAGGGCCTGAAAGTCCTGCAGGCCAATCGAGTGGTCGGACAGCCGGTCGCCAGCGAGGATCTGGGCCTGGAGATCTCGCTGTTGTCCAACCGGCCGGAGCCGGCCAGTTGGCGGAGGGCCGTCGCGCTGCTCGACGAGCTGGCGAAGCGACAGCCGCTCACGGCCGCCGAGCGGCTGACACGCGCGCAACTGCGGGAGAAACTCGGCGAGTGGGGCCCCGCCCGCGACGACCTCGTGGCCCTGGTCGCCAATCCGAAGACGCCCCCCGCCTACGTCGCT
>CAMCPF010000159.1 GCA_945876515.1 Candidatus Kuenenia stuttgartensis | reverse complement strand
GGATCGAAGCTCACCGCGTAGCTTGCGGCGAGGGCGGCCCGCTCCCGGGGGACATCATCGGCGGAAACGATCTCGGCAATCGCCGTTCGCAGGGCCGCGACCGCCTCCTGGGGCCGGCCGCTCGCCGCTGTTGCGAGCAATTCCTCGCGGAGCGTGCCGAAATACCGCTCGACTGATTGGGCTGTGATCGTGCGCACCGCCTCGAGCCGTGAGCAGGCCTCGCGGTGGAGCGACGAAGAAGCCGAGCGGTACATCGACAGGCCGAGCACGGCCAGCGGCACCAGCGACATCACGAGCAAGGCTGTCAGAATCAGTCGTCGGAGTGAGGCGTCAGACGAGAAGTTCATCGGGCTGTTGTTCCGTCGGAGGAAAGGCGGTCGGGAGCGGGCGGCAAGCCCGCGTGATGGACCCGCTCGAGCAGGGTGGGATCGAGCAGTTGATCGACGTCGAGTACGATGGCGATGTCGTCGCCGATGCGGGCGAAGCCGGCAACGTAGTGCGGGCCTTCGGTGGTCACAGCATCCGTGGCAGGCTTCAGTTGGTCGCCTGCGAGGCGGATCACGTGGGAAACGGCATCGACGGTGCAGCCGACGGTGCGGCTCCCGACGACCACCACGATCGTGCGAGAGTCGGCGTCGAGGGGCCGGGCAGGCAGCCCAAAGAGCAGCCGGAGGTCGATGACGGGGATGATGGTGCCGCGGAGATTGCTCACGCCGAGCACGTAAGCGGGAACCTCAGGTAGTCTTGTCACCCGGGCCGGGGTGATGATCTCCTGGATGCGTTCGATCCGAAACAGATACTGCTGCCCATCGAGTTCGAATCCGACGAATTGGAGGGCGGCGGCGTCGGGGGAGCGGACCGATGGCATGACGAGACGATCCGGGTGCCGATGGCAGGTCGCCGCGGCCTTGGGCACCGGGCCGACCGCGACCGCTACCAGGATATAGTTCGCCGGTGCCCGCTATTCAAATCGAGGCCGGTTTCCCTGCCGGCGGCTGGATCCGGTAGCCGGTCTTTCGTCACAATCATCCTCGTCGATACCACCCGTTCCCCCGGCCCGCACGCTCGATGGATCCCGCACCGCTCCGAATCGCCATCATCGACGATTCGGCCCTCTACCGGCAGATGCTCCTCAACGTCCTGGCCCGGGTGCCGTGTGCGGAAGTCGTCGGCGCGGCGGCGACTGGTCGTGAAGGAGTGGAACTCGTCGTCCGCACGCGGCCCGATGTTGTCACGCTCGACGTGCAGATGCCCGGTATGGACGGGATCGAAGTGCTGCGGGAGTTTCGCCAGCGGGGTCTCGACGTTGCCACGATCATGGTCAGCAGCCTGACGGCCGCAGGTGCCCCGGCGACCGTGGCGGCGCTCATGGAGGGCGCATTCGATTACGTGCTCAAGCCCGCAGGCAGCTTCGCGCACGAGAACCGTGAGGAGTTGCTGGTGGAGCTGACGGCGAAGATCGCCGCCATCCAGGCAGCTCGGATCACTCCCACTCCAATCCCCACGGTGGGGCATCGGTCGCCTCCCCGAGGCCGCTACGCCGCGATTGCCATCGGCACGTCCACAGGTGGGCCCCAGGCGCTGCGGTGCATCGTGCCGCAGTTGCCGACCGACCTCCCACTGCCCGTCTTCGTCGTGCAGCACATCCCGGCCGAGTTCTCCGGAAGTCTGGCGGCCCGCCTCGCTGCCATCGCCAGGATTCCGGTGGTGGAAGTCACCGATGGGATGCCTGCGATCGCGGGAAGGGTGTATCTGGCCGCGGGCGGCCGGCACCTGACCGTCCGGCGGAGCGGCGAGGCGGTCGTCTGTCGGCTCGAGGATGGGCCGCCTCGTAGGGGTTGCCGCCCTTCCTTCGATCAACTGCTCGAGTCACTCATCGAGGCGTACGACGGGCGGGTGATCGCCGCCGTGCTCACGGGCATGGGCCGCGACGGTCTCGAAGGCTGTCGCCAACTCGCGGCCCGCGGCGGGCTGATCGTGGCCGAGGCGGCATCCTCGTGCGTCGTCTACGGGATGCCGAAGGCGGTGATCGATGCGGGCCTCGCCGACGAGGTGGCGGTGCTCCCGGAGGTCGCCGCCCGACTCACAGCAAACCTCGGCCTGAAGCCCCCCGATGCGGCGACGACAGGAAGGTTCACGGGGGGCGACTGACGGCGTTGGAATCCGGTCAGGCAACGTCGGCGTCGAACACGCGGACCTTCGCCCAGCTGGGGGCGTTTTCCGCGATGAACCGCTCGTGCCGCGGGGCGGTCTGGTAGGCGTCGTGGGCCGCCTGCGACTCGAAGACCACGAGCAGGAAGACATCCCAGTCGCGGTCGTTGACGTGGCGGTCGTACGCCGCGAGTGTGCCCACGGAGAAGGCGACTTCGCCGGGATGACCGGTGAGGTGCTCGCGGCAGGCGGCCACGAGGGCCGCCGTGGCCTCCGGGGAGCGGTCCTTGAGCAGAAAGTAGACGGAGTGGGCGAGCATGGGCGGTCAGGCCTCCGGTGAGCGGGCGTCGCGGGCGGCCTGGGTCTCGGATCAGCTCGCCGTTTGAGTTTTTGGCAGGCTCGCGGATCTCGTGCCGCCGCCGCCCAAGCACCGGCATCGGTATCAGACACGCACAGCATGTGACCCTTGTCGGACGCAAGGCACCAAAGCCCCGGGCCCGGCGGACAGGGGGCCGGTTTGCGCCCAGGTGGAACAAACACCATCGAAGGGGTGGGTGGCGACTCGGGGAACCACGTCCGGATGCCCGGGCCGTTTCCCCCGAGGCTCACGAGTCGCTCGGCAGCCGGAAGACCGTTGCCGAAGTGCCGTTGACCGGGCTATCCTTCGAATCCCCCTGCGTCTGAATGGACGGCCCATGCCACGTCGAGAGCTTTCCCGGCCGCAGCAGATCGTCGATTGGCTCATCGAGTGGGGGGCTGCTCTCGATGAACCGGCGTCGATGACGCTGATCGGGTCGGCGGCCTTGTTGTGGCATGCCGCCGATCGAGGGCTGGACGTTCCGTTGCCGGAAAACAGCATGGACGTGGATCCGGTGACCGATTCGGACGCCTTGGCGTGGATGTGTTACGACGCCCTGATCGGAAGCGAGTTCGAGCGGACCCACGGCTGGCACGTAAACCTTCTTCCTGCGTCGGTCCTGAAGGAGTTTCCCGAGGGCTGGGAAGGCCGCGCGTCGCGGCGTACCTACGGTATGATGTCGGTCGTGATTCCTGCCCCGGTCGACATCCTTGCCCCCAAACTGAGACGCAACGAACCTCGGGACCGCTTACACGCCGAGTGGGCCAGTCACGTCGGCATTTTGTAGCGCCCTCCGCGCCATTTCCTCATTACATTGCCTGCCACCGATGCGAAGACTTCTGTATCAGGACGAGTCACGATTGGAGTACGGGCGACGATTCTGGCGCGATCCGGCCAAGCGAGAGCGACTTCTTCGCCACTGGCTCGACGAGCGACATCCGTATGCCGACAGGTTTCGTGAGCGCTGGCTGCCGCTGGTCGATCATGTGCTCCGATCCGAGCCGGATCACGACGACTCCTTAGACTCTGCGCTCCAATCCGAGGGCGTGAGTCTTCGGGTAGTGGTCAAGGAGATTCCCCCGGTCTTCGGGGCGTTCTTCACGGCAACCGATCGGCAGCGATAAGCCCATTTCCCTGACAAGAGGGGGGGCAGGTCAAAGTGCCATTGACTGGGCTATCCCGCGTGAGCCCGCGCGGGCCTCACGCGTCGCGGGCCTGTCAGGCGGCCACGTCGGCGTCGAACACGCGGACCTTCGCCCAGCCGGTCGCGTTTTCCGCGATGAACCGCTCGTGTCGCGGGGCGGTCTGGTAGGCGTCGTGGGCCGCCTTCGACTCGAAGACCACGAGCAGAAACACATCCCACTCGCGGTCGTTGACGTGGCGGTCGTACGCCGCGAGCGTGCCGGTCGAGAAGGCGACTTCGCCGGGATGACCGGTGAGATGCTCGCGGCAGGCGGCCACGAGGGCCGCGGCGGCCTCGGGGGAGCGGTCCTTGAGCAGAAAGTAGACGGAGTGGGCGAGCATGGGCGGTCAGGCCTCCGGGGAGCGGGCGTCACGGGCGGCCTGGGTCGCGGGGCCGGCCGAGCGGGGCGTGGCCGGACCGATGATCCCCACCACCTCGGTGTCGTCGAGCATCTCGCGGCTCTCGAGCTCACCGGCCAGACGGTCGAGCTTGTCGCGATTCTCCGAGAGCAGTTGCACGGCCCGCTCGGCGGCCTCGCCCAGGAAGCGGGCCACCTCCTCGTCGATGATCTGGGCGGTGTTCTCGCTGAACTCCCGCTGCTCGTAGACGTCGCGGCCGAGGAAGGGATGCTCATGCGAGCTCTGGCAGGAGACGGGCCCGAGCTTCTCGCTCATGCCCCAGTGGGCCACCATCTTGCGGGCGATCCGCGTGGCCTGCATCAGGTCGTTTTCGGCGCCAGCCGAGTATTCGCCGAACACGAGCTTCTCCGCGGCCCGGCCGGCGAGGATGAAGGCCAGGCGATTCTGCAGGTCGCTCTCCCCGACGTTCATCCGGTCTTCCTCCGGCACCAGTTGGGTGACGCCCAGCGCCCGGCCACGCGGGATGATCGTGACCTTGTGGAGCTTGTCCACGCCCGGCAGGAGCCAGGCCGCCAGCGCGTGGCCCGCCTCGTGGTAGGCCGTCATCGTCTTCTCGCGGCCGGCGAGTACCTCCTCCCGTTTGGGGCCCATCAAGACCTTGTCGCGGGCGTAGTCGAAGTCGGAGGCGGCCACGGCGGTCTTGTCGTGGCGGGTGGCCCAGAGGGCGGCCTCGTTGACGAGGTTCCGGATATCGGCCCCAGTCAGGCCCACGGTGGCTCCCGCGAGCCGCTCGAGATCCACGTCGGGGGCGAGCGGCACGTTCCGCGTATGCACCTTAAAGAGCTCGAGCCGGGCCTTCTGGTTTGGGCGATCGACCGTCACGTGGCGGTCGAAGCGGCCGGGCCGCAGGAGGGCCGGGTCAAGCACGTCGGGCCGGTTGGTGGCCGCGAGCACGATCACGCTCTCGGTGGGGCTGAAGCCGTCCATCTCGGAGAGGATCTGGTTGAGCGTCTGCTCCCGCTCGTCGTGGCCGCCGCCGAGGCCGGCGCCGCGGACCCGGCCCACCGCGTCGATCTCGTCCACGAACAGGATCGCCGGCGAGGCATCTTTGGCGGTCTTGAACATGTCACGAACCCGCGAGGCGCCCACGCCGACGAACATCTGGATGAACTCGCTGCCCGAGATCGAGAAGAAGGGCACGCCCGCCTCGCCCGCCACGGCGCGGGCGAGCAGCGTCTTGCCGGTGCCCGGCGGGCCCATCAGCAACACGCCCTTGGGCACGCGGCCGCCGAGCCGCTGAAACTTCTTCGGATCCTTGAGGAACTCGACGATCTCCTGGAGGTCGGCCTTCACCTGCTCGAGCCCGGCCACGTCGGCGAAGGTCACCTGCTTGTCGCCGGCGGCGTAGCGCTTGGCGGGTGACTTGGAGAACCCGCCCAGGAAGCCGGCTCCGCCGAGCGGGTCGCGGGCCCGGCGGAGCGTCATCCAAAAGCCGGCCATCAGGAGCAGCGGCACGAGCAGATAGAGGCCGAGCAGGAAGCCCGTGCCATCGGACGGGGGCACGACCTCGGTCCGGATCGCGGCCTGCTCCTGCATCAGTTTGTCGAAGCCCTCGCGGAGGTAGGGCGTGAGGGTGACGCGAAAGGTCTTCTGGGGCTTGCGGCCGATCGCATCGTCGCCGGGAAGCTCCTTGGCAAACTCCCCCTCAACTTGGTCGCCACTGATCACCACCGCCGTGATGTTGCCCGCCCGAGCCTGTTTCACGAACTCGTCGTAGGAGATCGCGGTGCGGGCGGCCGTGGCGTTGCCGGTGATGAAGGTGGCCAAGGCGACCGCCGCCAGGATGAGGAGTACGACCATCGGAAGGCCGAGCGGCTTGCCGAGGACGGGGGGCTTGCCGGACTGGCCCGGCGGCGAAGAGGGGGCGGTGCTCATGGGCTCGAGGGACTCTGGGGTCGGCGCGGGTTACGGCTGCGGCTCGGTACGTGAAGGCCGGGCTGCGGAAGTCGATTTTGGAAAGCCTTATAGTGTAGTAGATGGCGGGGCTGCCGGCAGGGCGGGATGCCCTGGGCCGGCGGCGACCAACGGGCCGGCGAGCGAGGAATTGGGCATGGCGAGCGTGGACGAGCCGGCGCGGAAGCGGGGCGTGATTGCGATCACGCGGCGGGAGGAAAAGTTTCTCGTCATTCGCCGCGGGCTGGCCGTGGCCGCGGGCGGCACGATCTGCTTTCCGGGCGGTCACATCGAGCCGGGCGAGGAGGAGCACGAGGCGGTGGTGCGGGAATGCCGCGAGGAACTGGCGGCCATCGTCGAACCGGCGGCCTGCGTCTGGCGCAGCGTGTCGCCGTGGGGCACGTCGCTGGCCTGGTGGACTGTGCGGCTGGTCGAGGCGGGCGAACTCGTGCCGCACCCGGTCGAGGTGGCCGAGATCCTCTGGCTCTCGGTGGAGCAGATGCTCGCCGACCCCACGCTGCTCGAGGGCAACCGGCCGTTTCTCGAGGCGATCCGCGACGGGCGGGTGGCGGTGTAGCGGGCATCCAGCCCGCCGAATGCGGGCGAACCGCGGGCGAGCTACCCGCGGCTACTCCACGACGTCCTTCGGGAAGATCACTCCCTTGGGCTCCTCCGGCGGCGGAAACTCGGGCGGATTCGCCGCCGTGTCGAGGAGGGCCTTGAAGCGGTTGGCCGCGGGCGGTGTCGCGACCGGAGCGGTCGCCGTCGCCTGCTGCACCGCGTAGTCCACGATCGGTCCGCGGCCGGACTGCCTCACTCCGGCGAGCCAGCGTTCGAGCGACATCCTTTCCTGGGGTGACAGCGGTGCGGCGACCAGCCGCGGCGAGGCCGGTTTGGCGGGGTGACCGGCCGCGAGCAGGGCGGCGAGTTTCGTCGCGTCGTCCTCCGGCCCGAGCGCGACCAGGAAGGCCC
>CAMCPF010000158.1 GCA_945876515.1 Candidatus Kuenenia stuttgartensis | reverse complement strand
CGTCGCCCGCGTGCAGGAGCCACCCGCCGCCGCCCGGCTGCGCGGCCGCCACGCTGGTGAAGAACCGGCAACGGACGCCGCCGAGCTGCGCCACGTCGCGGCCGCGGACGAGCGCGGCGAGATTCCAGCCGGGCAGTTCCTGCCAGACGTGGCGATGGGCCGGGATCGAGAGGAAGTCGAAGGCGGCCTTCAACTCCTGGTCGAGGTGGTTGCGGACGCTCATGTACTCGATGCACGGCCGGTTGGCCGGCTCGTGCTCGAGGGCCGCGCGGGCGTCGCGGATCAGGATCGCGATCTGGCGGATGCCGCTGACGTCGGCGAGCTGCGAGAAGGGAATCGGGAGCCGCGCGCGGCGGGTCTGCACGGCGGGCACCGACGTGGGGGCGACCGCCGGCAGCCGGGCCGAAAGGGCCTGCATCGCGGCCATCACGCCCTGACGGCGGTCAGGCCCCTCGGGCACCGCGGCCTGTGGCCCGCCCGAATCTTCGCCGAGGATCGTCGCAGCCCAGGCGAGACAGTCGGGGTCGTTGACCGCCCAGGTCAGGGGGGGGGCGATGATGTCCACCAGGTCGTTGATCACCAGGTTGCGGAACGTGGTCGGCAGGAGGTCGTCGCCCAGGATCGGCTCGGCGATGAAGGTGATTTCCGCGCCATGGCCCTTGCGGGTGAGGTCACCGGGCGTGATCGAGACGGGAATCCGCACCAGGTTCAGCGAGTAGCCGGGTGAGTCGGCCGAGTCATCGCCCTCGTTGATCTGTCGCAGCTGGTTCAGGTGATTGAGATAGCGGGAAAGCTGGTCGAGGTGGAGCGTGGGTTCGAGGCCAAGCGGCTCGTCGCCGAAGGAGACGCCCTGCGGGCCCTCGGGCAGCGTGAAGGGGGCGGTGCGGGCGATCACCACGGGATCGGCGCGGTTGACCGCCTCGTTGGTCGAGGGCAGCAAGCCCTGGATGGAGTTGACCACGCTGGCCGAGCCCGTGGCCTCCGGCACGGCCACCAGGTCGCCGCGACGGCGGTTGCCCGAGGCAGATTGCAGGGCCAGCGCCATGCCCAGGAAGGCTTGGTCGCTGCGACGCAGGGCGGCGCTCGAGCGGCTCTCGAACCGGCCGAGCTGCGCCCGCATCTGCTGCTCGTACTCCGCGCGGTGCCGCGTGAGCCGGTTTTGGCCCCACACGTCGGGTGCCTTGGCGACGATCGAGCCATAGTGGTCGAGATGATGCTCGAGCCAGAGGGCTTCGGCGGTGAGCTTCTCGAGGCAGGGATCGTCGGGCAGCGGCGGGGCTTCGCGATGGGTCGCGCGAAAGGGGGCCGTCAGGCCGCGAAAGACCCGGGGAAACTCGGCGTCGGCTCGCACCGCGGCGAGGCCGGCAATGAGGGCCACGGCCAGCCGCGTGCGACCGACGATTGATGTGCCTCGAGGCATGGCGGTCTCTCGGGAGGGGGCCTCTGTGAGGGAGCCATTCACCCCAGTAGGGAAACTCGTCGGCTCCCGGCAACCGGCACGTTGAGGCGGACCTGCATCACGCGACGCATCGCCGGTATTCTGCGCAGCTTGCCACGGCCCGGTTCGCGGTCGGTGGCATCATCCGGAGCACCTCTCCATGCGACTCGAACCAGGTCTGGCGACGGCCTTCGCCCAGGTCGCGATCGCGAATGTCGCCCGACCCTATCCGCACAAGCTCGATCACCTGCTCGACGGCCCAGGGCCGCTGGCCGCCGATCATGTCGCCCGGCACCCGGTCTTCTGCGGAGCCTACGATTGGCACTCGTCCGTTCACATGCACTGGCTGCTCGCCCGCGTGCTGCGGCAGTTTCCCGCCGGACCCGTCGCCGGCGAGATCCGCGGCACCCTCGCCGCCCGGCTGACCACGGCCGGCCTGGCCACGGAGCGGGCCTCGCTTTCGGCTCACGCCGCCCGCACCTTCGAGCGGCCCTACGGCTGGGCCTGGCTACTCGAACTGCGGGCGGAGCTCGAGCGGCTCACGGAGGTCGAGCCGCTGGGGGCTGGCTGGGCCGCGGCCGTCGACCCGTTGGCCCGCGACCTCGCCGCGCGGCTCGCGGAGTTCGTGAGCACGGCGCGATATCCGATCCGCGCTGGCACGCATGCCAACACGGCCTTCGCCTGCCTGCTCGCGCTGGACTACGCCAGCGTGTGCGATGACCGGGTCCTGATGAAGGCGATCCTCCAGGCCGCCAATCGCTGGTATGGCGACGACCGCGATGCCCAGCCCGCCTTCGAGCCGTCGCTGACTGATTTTCTGTCGCCGATCCTCTGCGAGGCGGCGCTGATGGCGGCGGTGATGCCGGCCGAGGCGTTCGCCGCCTGGTTCGAGGCGTTCCTGCCGGACGGAATCGGACCGCTGGCGGAGCCGCCCGTGGTCGGCGACCGCGGCGATCCGCAGATCGTGCACCTCGACGGCCTCTGCCTGTCGCGGGCCTGGTGCCTGCGGCGGATCGCCACGGCGTTGGGGGCGGGCGAATCCGTGCGGCTGGCCGAACTTTGGGTGGCGGCCGAGACCAACTTCGAGCCAGCCCTGCCGCACACGGTCGGTGGCGACTACGTGGGAGAGCACTGGCTGGCCTCGTTCGCGGCGCTCGCGCTCGGTGAGGTGCCGTAGGCGGCTTCGAACCTACACTCTGGGCATGCCTGAGATGAGTTTCGCCTCACCTGAGCGAGTCGGGGATGTCGCGGTCGTGATCCGAGTCGGCGGGTTGTCGGCTGCCGAGACGCTCGGCCGGGTGCGTCGCCTGGCAGACGCTGTGCGCGCGGCGGCGATTCCCGGGGTGACCGACGTGGTGGCTTCGCCGGGCCGATTGACGGTGGCCTATGGCCCGGTCTTGGTCGCCGATCCGGCCGCCCTGGGCGCGGCCGTGGCCGCCGCCGGCGCGGCGGCCGAACCGGGCGCCCGTGGGGAAGCGCTCGAGCACGAGATCCCCGTGGCCTATGACGGGCCCGATCTCGAGGAGGTGTGTGCCGTGAAGGGCATCTCGCGGGAGCGATTGGTGGCGGCCCACACGGAACCTGAGTATCTCGTGGAGGCGATCGGCTTCCTGCCGGGCTTCGGCTATCTCGCCGGGCTGCCGGCGAATCTCGCGACGCCACGCAGGGCGACGCCGAGGCGGCTCGTACCGGCCGGTTCGGTCGGGATCGGCGGTGGCCAGACGGGCGCGTATTCCTTTGCCAGCCCCGGCGGCTGGAACCTCGTGGGCCGGACGGATGCGAGGCTCTTCGACGCTTCGCGGCCGCGGCCGGCCCTGTTCTCGGTGGGCGATCGTATGCGGTTCGTGGCAGCCGACATGCCTCCAGTGGCCGCGGCGGAACCGTTGCCGAAGGGGGCTGACTGCGCTGCCGCTATCACCGTAATCCAGCCCGGGTTGTTTACGACGATCCAGGATCTCGGCCGGCCCGGCCATCGGGCCGCCGGCGTGCCGCTCTCGGGCGCCGCCGATCCCGTGTCGCTGCGGCTGGCGAACTTGCTCGTCGGCAATGCAGAAGATGCGGCGGCGATCGAGTGCACGCTCCTGGGGCCGACGCTGCGATTCGAACGGGAGGCGGTGGTGGCCCTGGTGGGGGCGGTGTTTCCTGGATTCCCGACGGGCGTGGTCACGCGCGTGGCCGCGGGCACCGAACTCACGTTCGGCCACGTGACGGCCGGGTGCCGGGGGTATCTCGCGGTGGCCGGCGGGATCGACGTGCCGGCGGTGCTCGGCAGCCGGAGCACGCTCGTGGTGGCTGGCTTCGGCGGGTTCGCCGGCCGTCCGCTGCGGGCCGGCGATCGGCTGGCGGTGGGTGCGACGCTTCGAGTCGCCGCAGGTCTTCAATCCCGGCAACGTCTCGACCTTCCGCAGAGCAAGCCGAACACCCTCAGGATCATTCCCGGCGAGCTGGCCGAGGCGTTCGGCGACGAGGCCTGGGGCCGCACCTTCCGCACGAGTAGCCGCTCCGACCGGATGGGCGTGCGACTGGAAGGGGAGCCGCTGGTCGGGGCGATGGCGTTCGTCGGCATGGCGAGCGTGGCGGTGTTTCCCGGCTCGGTGCAGGTGCCGCCTGATGGGCAGCCGATCGTGCTCTTGGCAGACGCCCAGACGATCGGCGGCTATCCCGTGCTCGGGCAGGTGATCGCGGCCGACCTGCCGCTGGCGGCACAGCTCCGGCCTGGCGACGAGGTGCGGTTTGAGCCGGTGACGCTCGCCGAGGCGCGGGCCGCGCTCGAGCACCAGGAGGCGGCGATCGCCGCCGTGCGGGAGGCCTTGCGATGAGTTTGGCCCGGCGAGCCGCGATCGACCTCAACTGCGACCTCGGCGAGGGGGCGGCGCACGACGCGGCGGTGATGCCGCTCGTGACCTCGGCCAACATCGCCTGCGGCGGCCATGCCGGCGACGAGGCGAGGATGGCCGCGACCGTGGCGCTGGCCCGGCGGCACGGCGTGGCGATCGGGGCCCATCCGGGCCATGCCGACCGGGAGCATTTTGGGCGGCGGGAACTGCCGATCCCTCCGGCCGATGCGGCGGCTCTCGTCGTCGAGCAGTTGGCGCGGCTCGCGGCTGTCGCCGGCGAACCACCGCGACATGTGAAACTCCACGGAGGCCTCTACCATCAGGTGGCCCGCGACGCCGCACTCGCGACGGTGGTGGCCGACGCGATCGCCGCCCGCTGGCCGACGATGGTCGTCATCGCGCCGGCCGGGAGCTTGCTGGTCACCGTGGCTCGGGCACGGGGCTTGGCGGTCGCCGAAGAGGCCTTCATCGACCGGGCCTACCGGGCCGACGGCTCACTCGTGCCCCGCTCGCAGCCAGGGGCGGTGATCGCCGACCCTCAGGAGGCGACCGAACGGGCGGTGCGGCTTGTGCGCGAGGGGAGCGTCGCAGCGATCGAGGGCGGCGAGGCCTCGGTTCGTGCCGACACGCTCTGCCTCCACGGCGACGGCGTCGATCCGGTGGGGCTGGCGAAGGCCGTACTCGCTGGGCTGGGGGCGGCGGGCATCCGCGTGGCACGGTTTTCACCGGGAGTGGATAATCCCCCCGTCTGACGTGACGGACTCCAGGGGTTTTTTCATGCCAAACGGTGTTCGGCTCGAGCCGGCCGGCTGCCGCCGTCCCCTTCAGTGCATCGTGCCTCCCTACATGGTCGAGGCGATGGCCCACTGTACCGACCCGGCGATCCGCGAGGGGGCGCTCGTGGCCCTGGCCCACTGCGCGGCCGTGC
This sequence comes from Candidatus Kuenenia stuttgartensis, assembly GCA_945876515.1. Classification (GTDB taxonomy): domain Bacteria; phylum Planctomycetota; class Planctomycetia; order Pirellulales; family UBA1268; genus QWPN01. The sequence goes on along the minus strand of CAMCPF010000158.1, from coordinate 1,844 downwards.
GGGCCGTGCGCGACTTCGCCGCCCGGATGCCCACGATGATGGTCGCGGCGTCGCCCACGGGCCGGAAGCACCGGCTCGTGTACGACGCCCGCGGCAAGGACATCCTGCCGGGCAAGCTCGTTCGCGGCGAGGGGGAGCCAAAGGCGACCGACACTGCGGTCAACGAGGCCTACGACTTCTCCGGTGACACCTTCGACTTCTTTCACTCGCTCTTCGGCCGCAACTCGCTCGACGACGCCGGGATGTCGCTGATCTCGAGCGTGCACGTGGGCGAGGCCGACGGCCGCGATCGCTATCTGCCGATGAACAACGCCTTCTGGGACGGGTCGCAGATGGCCTACGGCGACGGCGACGGCACGGTGTTCCGCGGGTTCACTCGCTCGCTCGACGTGGTGGCCCATGAGCTCACCCACGGCGTGCAGGCCTTCACGAGCAACCTCGTCTACCGTGGGCAGTCGGGAGCGATCAACGAGCACTTCGCCGACGTGTTCGGCGTGCTCGTGCGGCAGTGGCGGCGGAAAGAGCCGGCGGAGACAGCCTCGTGGCTCGTGGGCACCGAGGTGCTCGTGCCCGCCGACACCCGCCGCGGAATCCGCGACATGGAGCATCCCGGCACGGCCTATCGCGACGATCCCGTGCTCGGCAGCGACCCGCAGCCCGCCCACATGAAGGCGATCTACACCGGCCCGGCGGACGCCGGCGGCGTGCACATCAACTCCGGGATCCCGAACCGGGCCTTCGTGCTCGCGGCCAAGAGTCTCGGCGGCAACGCCTGGGAGACGGCCGGAGGGATCTGGTACGAGGCGATGCTCCAGCTCTCGCGAACCAGCCAGTTCGAGGACCTCGCCCGGATCACGGCTCAGGTGGCGGCCGACCGGTTCGGCGCCGCTGCCCGCAAGGCTGTCAGGGCGGCGTGGAAGAAGGTTGGCTTGTAGACGGCGTGGCGGGCAGCGAGGCGATTCGGGCGATCAGTGTCGCCGGAAACAGGATTCCGCACAGGGCTTCCAGCGTGCACAGCGCGCTGGCCCAGCTGCCCACTGGAGCCAGGTCGACGTAACCGGCTGTGGTCAGTGTCGAGAAGCTCAGCCAGACAAAGTCGATCCAGCGCGCTGGGCGGCCGCCTTCGAGATCGGCCGGCAGCACGTAGGCGCTGGGCGAGGCAAGGCCCAGGAGGGTGTGCAGAACGGCGAACACGAACCCCAGCATGATGAAGCTGGCGGCACCGCACAGGATCCGCTGCGACGCCGGAATGACTCCGGCGAAGGCGTGCTGGATGCAGAGCGACGAGCTCCAAAGGTACGCGATGACCAGCACGATCGTGCCCAGGAGGCGAATCGCCAGCATGTCGCCACGCCCAAGCAACGCAACCACCGCCAGGCCGCCGAGCGCCACCAAGATGAGCGCGGGTTTGCGATAGCCGAGCAACAGCACCGTCAGCGTTGAGGCGGCGATCGCGCCCACGTACATCACAACGGGCGTGTGCAATGCGCCGTCGTCGACGAGCGGCACGAGCAGCACGAGCAGGATCTGCGCGAGAAAGATCAGCCCGCCGTGTTGGATGAGCGGGTGGCGGGCGAGGAACGGGTTCATCGCCGGCGGTCGTCACGGCCGCGGAACACGACCGTGACCGGCTCCACACGGTCGGCCGGCGGCAGTGGCACGAGCACGAAGGTGTCGGTGACCACCGGCTGCCATTCACCACCTGCCACGATCTCGGCGCCGGCGAGCCGCCGGGGCAGAAACACCACGATCGGCCGGCCGCCCCGCTGCGAGCCGTTGGTGTTCACCGGCGTGAACGAGCGGTCGCCGTCGCGGGGCGTGATGGTGAGCGTGAACACGCCGTC
>CAMCPF010000157.1 GCA_945876515.1 Candidatus Kuenenia stuttgartensis | reverse complement strand
GCTTCCCCCTCCCGCAGCAGGATGCCCGCCATGCCCTCCACTCCTTCGATCAGTCCGGAGATCGTCCGCACCAAGATCGTGGCCACGCTCGGCCCCGCCTCTCGAGCGGAGGATGCCATCCGCGGCCTCGTCGAGGCCGGAGTCGACGTGTTCCGGCTCAACATGGCCCACGGCTCCGTGGAGGAACACGCCGAGTCGCTGGCGCGGATCCGCCGCGTGTCCGAGGCGCTCGCCCGCCCGGTGGGCGTGCTGGCCGACCTGGCCGGCCCCAAGATCCGGCTCGGTGAACTGCCGGGGGGCGCGATCGACCTGGCGGAGGGTGAGCATGTGAGCTTCGTCCGCGGCACCGAAGGCCACGGTCCGGGCCAACTGACGGTCACCTACGAACCGCTGGTGGACGAACTCTCGCCCGGCGACTCGGTGATGCTCGCCGACGGCACGATCAGCCTCGTGGTCACGGAACGCAACGCCGACCATGTCCGCTGTCGGGTCATCCAGGGGGGCACGGTGCGGAGCCGCCAGGGGGTGAATCTCCCGGGCGTACGGCTCTCGGTCGCGGCCATGAGTCCGGCCGACTGGCGTCACGCCGAGTGGGCCGCGGCCGCGGGCATCGACTTCGTCAGCCTGTCGTTCGTGCGGTCGGCCGTCGAGGTCAAGCTCTTGAAGGAACTGCTCCGCACCCGCGGCTCGCTGGCGCGGGTGGTGGCCAAGATCGAGAAGCGGGAGGCGATCGACAACCTCGAGTCGATCGTCGAAGCGGCCGATGCGGTGATGGTGGCCCGCGGCGACCTCGGCGTGGAGACCGACGTGGCCAGCATGCCGATGGTGCAAAAGCGCATCATCCGTGCCTGCCAGCGGTACCAGAAGCCCGTGATCGTGGCGACGCAGATGCTCGACAGCATGCAGCAGGCCCGACGGCCCACCCGGGCCGAGGCCACCGACGTGGCCAACGCGATCCTCGACGGGGCCGACGCCTGCATGCTCTCCGGCGAGACCGCCATCGGCGAGCACCCGCGGCTGGTCGTGGAGATGATGCGGCGAATCGCCCGCGAGACCGAGCGGCAGTATCTGGCCGACCGCTGGCGGTACATGGAGGGCAGGTTCCTGGCCGAGCGGGGCAGCGCAGGCGTGCCCGTGCAGGAGTTTCTCCCCGCTCCGGAGTTTCTCGTGGACGGGCTTCACCCGATCACGCAGGCGGTGGTGGACGGGGCCAGCCGGATCGCCGGCGAACTCGACGCCAAGCTGTTCGTGGTGGCGAGCAAGTCGGGGCTGACCGCGATCGCCCGCTCCAAGCGGCGCGGCGCCGTGCCCACCGTGGGCGTCTCCGACAACCCGGCCACGCTCCGGCAGATGGCCCTCTACTGGGGCGTGACCCCGCTGGCGGGCGCCGCCTCCACCGACACCGCCGCCTTGCTCGAGCACGTCTGTAGCTGGGGGCTCCGCGAGGGGCGGCTGCAGCGTGGCGACCGCATTTTGCTGGTGGCGGGTTCCGGTTTCGGAACCGGCGGCCACAATATGGCCCTGGTGCACGAGGTGTGAGTCGGGAGTCGAAGTCAGGCAAGGCAGCGGTTTCTGCAAGTCGAACGGAGGGGGCCGGGGTTGCCCGTGCCATCTCGCCGGACGCTCCCTGCGGGCATCGTGCTCTCCGGTCGCTCGGAGGAAACCTCGCTTCGCAATCCTTGCTCCGCTCGGTTTCCTCCGCCGCTCGATTGGCACGGGCAACCCCTCCGACTCACGGGAATCCTTGAAGGAACTGAAATGAAGAAGAAATGCGTGCTCGCCTATTCCGGCGGGCTGGATACGTCGGTGATCCTCGGCTGGCTGATCGAGCAGGGCTACGACGTGATCGCCGTCTACGTCGATCTCGGGCAGCCGTGCGAGGATCGCGAGGCCACGCTCGCGAAGGCCCGCGACTGCGGGGCGGTGAAGGCCCTGATCGTGGACGTGCGCGAGGAGCTGTGCCGCGACTTCGCCTTCCCGACGATGCAGTGGCAGGCCCGCTACGAGGGCACCTACCTGCTCGGCACGTCGATCGCCCGGCCGCTGATCAGCAAGGTCTGCGTCGAGATCGCCCATCGCGAAGGTGCCACGGTCTACGCCCACGGGGCCACCGGCAAGGGCAACGACCAGTGCCGCTTCCAGCTCGCCGCCGAGGCTCTCGATCCCGCGATCACAGTGCTCGCGCCCTGGCGAATCGCCGAGTTTCGGGACCGCTTCCCGGGCCGCCAGGAGCTGATCGAGTTCTGCGAGCAAAAGAACATCCCCGTGAAGGCCTCGAAGTCGAAGCCCTACAGTTCCGACGAAAACTGCCTCCACACCAGCTACGAGGCCGGCCTGCTCGAAGAGCTCACGACCGACGGCTTCGGCCTGGTGGACTTCGGGATGACCGTCTCGCCGCAGGCGGCGCCCGGCACGCCCGAGACCGTGAGGATTGACTTCGAGCAGGGGCTACCCGTCCGCGTGAACGGTCGTGCCATGAAGCCTCACGAGATCGTGCTAGCGCTCAACGAGATCGGGGGCCGCAATGGCATCGGCCGGACCGACATCGTCGAGAACCGGTTCGTGGGCATGAAGAGCCGCGGCGTCTACGAGGCCCCCGGCATGACGCTCCTCTACGAGGCCCATCGCCTGGTCGAACAGTTGACGCTCGACCGCGACCTCGTGCACCTCCGCGACCGGCTCGCGCCCGAGGTGGCGGAGATGGTGTATTACGGCTTCTGGTACTGCGCGAAGATGGATGCCCTGCTGGCGTTCATCCGCGAGGCGCAACAGCCGGTCACGGGCCGCGTGGAGCTGAACCTCTACAAGGGCAACATGCTGGTCAAGAGCCGGCAGAGCCCGAATAGCCTGTACGACGCGGCGATCGCGTCGATGGAAGGTGGCGGCTCCTACGACCAGACGGATGCCGAGGGTTTCCTCCGCATCATGGGCCTGCCGCTGCGGGTGCAGGGTCGGGAGCGGCCGCGTGCGCATCGCTGACGCGGCCGTCGCGGTCGGCCGGGTCGCGCCGCTGCTGCTGCGTATCGAAGTAAGGCGGCCGGCGGCGTGGATCGCGCTCGTGGTCGCCGCCGGCGGGAGCTTGTGGTTGCGGGGCGCGGTCGCCGGCCCGCTCGCCGCCGCCGTGGGCGGGCTGCTCGCGGTCGCCGCGATCGGCCATCTCCCGGCGGAGCTGGGTGTTCCCGAGCGCTGGACCGGCTGGCTGTTGCCCCTCGTGCGCGGCAGCTGGCCGGTCGCCGGCGGGCTGATGGCCGCAGTCTGGCTCGGAACGCGCGGCGGCTTGGGGGCCGCGTTGCCGGCCGCCGGCGTGGCCGGGAGCGCAGCGGTGACGGCCGCGGTGTTTGCGGCCTGTCTCGCGGCCGGTGCGCTCGAGGCCGTCGCCACCAGTCAGACGCTGGCGATCGTCGGCGCGGGCGCGGCCGCGGGGGTCGCCGTGGCCGTCGCCGGCGGGAGCTCGGCAGCCCAGGGGGCAGCGGTCGTGGTGGTCTGGGGCGTGGCGGCCGGCAGCCAGTTCATCGCTCAGGTGCACGACCGGCCCTCGCTCGGGACGGGGCATCATCGCGCGCCGTTTCCAGGTGTCGGCCCGGCGATGGCCTCGGCGTTGGCCGGCATGGTCGGCTGCTACTTTCTCGCGCCGCAGGTGGCCTGGGCCTATTGCCTGATCGCGGTGGGCTGGTTCGTCGTGTTGGCGGTGCCGGCGGCCACGCCACCGGCCGGCCGAGCGGCGACGGTGAGGCTGGCGCGATCGGCCGTCGGTCGGCCGTCCGTGCCGGCGTCCAGCGCGCGGGCGATGTCGTACGTGGCCACGACCGCCGCGCTCATGGCATGGCCCGCCCTGGTGGCGGTGGTGCTATCCGGGCCGGAGGCTTGGCGAGTTGGCGGACCGCTCGCGGCTCTCGGAGGGGTGGTCGCCGCTGCGAGCCTGACCGTCGTTGCTGCGGCGGTCGGCGGGCCGCGGTCGAGCGGTGAGGTGGCCCGGGCGGTGTTGCTCTCGGCCGCCGCCGTCGCAGCGCTCGGTGCGGCCGCGTGGGCGGCAGGATTGCCCGCTGCCCCGGGTTTGCCCGGCTTGACGCTCGGGAGAGGGCCGAGGGCCTTCCAGACCGGTGTTGAGGGTTGCCGGGCTTCCTGCCAGACTTCCCAAGCGACGCAGTTGCCACGGACGGCTTGTCCGCAGTGGCAGACCGTGTCGAGTCGGCAAGCTCTGGCGGCCGATACGTGACCGTGCCGGTCGTGCCGGTTGTGACGATTTCGCCAGTCATGCGAGGAGTCCTGACGTGCAAGGAACGCCCCTGTTAACCTCCGCTCGGAGGATGGCCCCGGTGTTCGCCGGGTTGATGGCCCTCACTGCCAGCTGGGCGACGGCCGCCGGCATGGCGCCGAGCGAGAAGGTGTTTCCGGAGTCCACGCTCGCGTGGTTGAGCGTTCGCGATCCCCAGGAACTCCGGGAACGGTTCGATCGTTCCCCGTACGGTCGCCTGATCGCGGATCCCGCCATGAAGGGCTTCGTTGACAGCCTCAAGGACCAGATCGCCAAGAACGGCAAGCAGCGGCTGGCGAAGCTCGGGCTGACGCTCGACGACCTGGCCGAGGTGGTCGGTGGCGAGATCGCCGCCGCCGCGATCCAGCCGGAAGGCGGCCGAATGGCGACCGTCCTGATCGTCGATACCACGGGCCACGAGGAGCAGGCCCGCAAGCTCGTCGATACGCTCGGCGCACGCCTGCTCGAGCGGAAGGCGGCCAAGGTCGCCGTCCCCGGAGCGCCCGCGGAACTGGTCGTCTACCAGCTGCCTCCCACCGAGGATGACCGCGACCAGACCTCGCCCCGGGACCGGCGGGTGGCCTTCGCCCTGGCCTCCTCGGCGCTCGTCGTCGGGGACGACGCCGTGCAGGTCGGCCAGGCGTTCGCCGTGCTCGACCAGGGGCGGGCCGACAGCCTGGTCACGCTCGAATCGTTCAAGGCGGTGGAGGGCCGCTGCGCACCGGCCGTGCCCGCGGCGGCGGCTCCGCTCCGCTGGTTCGTGCGGCCCCTGCCATTTGCCACCGCCTATCGCGAGGCCAACCCGCCGCGCGAGAAGCGGAAGGGCCCCGACTACGTCACGATCCTGGGTCGTCAGGGCTTCGACGCCGTACAGGCCGCCGGCGGCCTGCTCGTGTTCAGCGAAGGAGCACACGCCATGCGGCATCACACCTTCATCCACGCCCCGGCGCTGGCCGGCCGCGACCCGGAGTCGGTGGACCGGTATGACCGTGCGGCCCGGATGCTCCGCTTTCCCACCGCCGCCGACATCGCTCCGCCCGACTGGGTGCCGCAGGACGCGGGCGGGTGGACCGCGCTGCAGTGGGACCTCCAGACCGCCTTCACCGCCGCCGAGACGCTCGTGGACGACATCGTGGGCGACACGGGCGTGTACGACGACGTGATCGCGTCGCTCAAGGAGGATCCGGATGGCCCACAGATCGATGTGGAGAAGGACCTCGTGAACTGCCTCGACGGCCGGATCACCGTGATCAACGGCCACGTCGAGCCCCTGGGCACCGACTCCGACCGGATCGTGTTCGCCATCAAGTGCGCGGACGAGGCGCGAGTGGCCGCCACCATCGCCAAGGTGATGAACGCCGACGCCGACATGGAGAAGATCGAACTCGGCGGGCAGACCGCCTGGGAGCTGATCGACCGCTCCCACGCGATCCCGAAACTTGAGGTGGAGACGCCCGGCGGGGCCGTGACCCACGCCGACGACGAGGACGAGGGGGCCAAGCGTCGGCAGCGGCTCCGCGAGAAGGAGGAGAAACTGCTGCCACACTCCACCGTTACCGTCGCCCGCGGCCACCTGCTGATCGCCTCGCATCGCGACATCCTCGAGCGGCTGCTCACGGCCGAGGGCGGCCCCGCGGCGCTCGGTGCCGCCGCCGACTACAAGGCGATGGTTGCCGAGGTGGCCCGCTACGCCCCGGGAGAGACGGCGGCCCGGTCCTTCGGGCGGGAGGATGTCTCGATCCGGCCGACCTACGAACTCTTGCGGCGGGGTTCGATGCCCAAGGCGCAAAGCGTGTTCGGCCAGGTGCTCAACGGCGTGCTGGGCGACGGCAAGCCCGGCACCGTCCGGGAGCAGCGGATCGACGGCAGCACGCTGCCGGAGTTCGACGTCGTGCGCAAGTACTTCGGCACCGTGGGAACGGCGCTCGAGGCCTTTCCCGACGGCTGGCGGCTGACGGGCGTGTCCCTGCCCCGCTCGGGCCAGGCCGATCCGGAGGTGGCCCGCACGCCGTCCGCCGAGGTCGGCAGGTAGCGCCGGCTACCGCTTTTCCAGCACGGCCCAGAAGGGGTGTTGGCGGTCGCCGCGGAGCCGGAGGTCCTCGAGCAGGACCGTCTCATCGGCCGTGATCGGTCCCTTGTGGATGCGCTGCCCGTCCACGGAGACGGTCAGCGGCTGGGTGAAATCGACGAGTGCGGGCGCGAGCCAGACACGGATCCGCTCGGCCCCGCAGCGGACGACGAGCGTGTTGGTGGCGCCCCGCTTCGCCTCGATGGAGAGCGGCCGCAGGCCGCCCGGCGGCCAGGCTTCGGGCAGGACCACCGTGCGCGGCGGCGGTGACTCCATCTCGACCCACCAGAAGAATCGGTCCCAGGGGCGGAAGGACACCGCCTCGAACTCCGCGGGGAAGAACTCCCGCCGCTTGCGGCCCATCCAGTCGAAGATTCGGAGGATGTCGTCGGAGAAGTGCTCGTGGCCGCGGCCCCGGTATTCGACGTAGGTGACGTCGAAGCCCTTGGAGAAGTAGCGATCGAGGTCGGTCGCATTGTGCAGCAGTCGTGCGCGGTCGAGTTCGCCCCCCACGATGTAGACCGGCAGCCGGCGGGCGTTCGGCCAGTAGTGCGTTACGTAGCGGTCGGCCGTCGGCACGATCGCCACGAGTCCGGCCCAGAGGTCGGGGTGGGCCAGAGCGATGTCCCAGGCGGCGTCGCCCCCCAGCGAGTGTCCCGAGAGAAAGATCCGGTCGGTGTCGATCGCGAACCGCTTGATCGCGGCCCGGACCGCCGCGAGCACCGTCGCAT
>CAMCPF010000156.1 GCA_945876515.1 Candidatus Kuenenia stuttgartensis | reverse complement strand
GCAGCCGCCGATAGATGCCGTCGCCCGAGACGCCCAGGATCAGTTCCTTGAAGCCGCCGAGCTCCGTGGGGCTGGCGTCGAGCGGCTCGAACTCCCAGCCCTGCTCGGCGCCGTAGCGGCGGTACATGTCGTAGAGGTCGCGGACGAAGAGGGCGGCCTCCTCCCCGCCGGTGCCGGCCCGCAGTTCCATGATGCACCGCGACCGGTCGGTGTCGTCGTCGTCGCCGCAGAGTTCGGCGAGCTCGTCCCACTCAGCGTCACGCCGCGACTCGAGTTCGGGGAGTTCCGCGGCTGCCAACGCCCGGAGTTCCTGGTCGTCGCCCTGGCTCATCTCCACGAGGTCGGCGATCTGCCGCTCGAGCTGGCGAAATCCGCGGAATTTTCCCGCCAGCCTGACCAGTGAGCCATGCTCCCGGGCCACCGCCGAGAGCCGCTGCTGGTCGGCGAGCACCGCCGGATCTGCCATCGCCCGCTCCAGTTCCTCGAACCGGGCGAGCTTCTCTTCCAACTGGTCGCGCATGGTTCACCGCCGACCGAGCGGGCCGGCGGCGCCTTCAGGAAGCCGGAGCCTCGGCGGCCTTCTTCTTCTTGAGGCTCGCGTAGCCGGCCCCGGCGAACTTGGTCTTGAACTTCTCGATCCGGCCTGCTGTATCGACGAACTTGAGTTTGCCCGTGAAGAACGGGTGGCAGGCATTACAGATGTCGACCTTGATCTCCGGCACCGTGCTCCGCGTGGCGAAGGTGTTGCCGCAGCCGCAGCGGACGACGGTGTGGATGTAGTTCGGATGGATGTCGTCTTTCATGGTGGCACAGGCCCGGGCGCAAGGGATCGAGGGGATTGAGGAATCCGCCCAGCAGAGGACTCCCTCCGGCGGAAACCCCAGAGTATAGCGAGGGCTCCAGCCGCCAGCCAGAGCGGAGCCCGGCGGCCGACAGGCGCTGCCAATCCCCGGTCACCGGGAGTCTCAGTCGGCGGCGGCCGCGAGTCGGTCGGCCAGGATCCGGCTTCCGAACCGCTGGGGCGAACCGTCCGCCCGCAGGAGCAACACCGCCTCGGACGTTCGGCCAAGCCGTTCGAGCGCGACCGCGAGGTTCACGCGGGCGGCGTCGGTCCAGCGGCTGTCCGGGGCCGCCTCGAGCGTCATGCGCTGGAGGTAATCGACGGCGGCCTCGTCCTGCCCCTCCGCCAGCATCACAAGTCCGAGCCAGTAGGTCGCGTCCTCCTTGATCCGCACCAGGCGGCTGGTGATTGCGGCAGCCTGAGCTTCCGGCGTACCCGCGAGGGCCTCGGCCAACTCCCGCTTGGAGACGCGCGCCGCGAGATACGCGGCCTTCGCGCCGCTGGGCCCGTCGTACTCACCGCGAAACTCCCGCACGCGGCCGGCGAACAGCGCACGAAACCCGGAGCCTGGCCGCTGCGGATCGGGCACCGGCACCTCGAGCGGCCCGAGTTCCTCGGCCGCCGCCGCGGCCGCCAGCGGCCGGCGGGCGACCGTCTCCCAGGGAAAAGCCCAGATCCCGCGCGGCACAGCCGAGGCTTCATCCCCGACCGCCACAGCCGTCGCCGCCCGGGTGGCGAGCGCATCGACGTCCACGGCGACACGAATTCCCTGGCTCGCCGCGAGCTCGCCATCGAGCACCGCCATCCGCGCCGACATCGCCCACGGATCGGACGCCACGAGCACTGCAACACCCGGGGCCAGGGTCTCCGCCTGCACGGGGTAGCGGCGTTGCGGCAGCGAGAGGGCCTCCAACACCGAGGAATCGGCGACAGCCTGCCGCAGGGTCGCCACCCCCTCACCGCCCGGGCCGGCGATCGGCATTCCATACGCCGGCTCGAACAGGTAGGCCTCGCCGCCGATGATCGCCGCGGGCACCCAGGGCCGCGGCGCGCCGTCGCCCGCGGCCGAGGTCGCCAACATGACCCCGTCGATCCCCGACTGCCGCAGGAGTTCGAGGAAGATCCAGGCGCGCTGCGCGGGGCTGGCCCGGCCGGCCAAGAGGATTTCGCCCGGCAGAAACCAGCGGCTACCGGGGAGGGCGTCGCTGGGGATCAGCGGCGGGTCGCTGACCGCGGCGAGCGACCGCACCGTCCACCGAAACAGACGCTCGGCGATGACCAGTTCGTCCGTCGCCGTCCCGCGGGCGGTGCGGGCGACCGCGGCCAGCCAGCAGCGGTCGCGGATCGCCACCACGTCGCCCGGGGCGTCGAAGTGTTCCCGCTCCATGATCGGCCCGCCCACCTCGCGCGCGGGGCCGGAAACGGAGTCGAGCGACGCCGCGCCGGCGGAGGGCTTGGCGGCCCCTCCCGCCGCGTGCCGCCATTGCACGAGCCGGTCGAAGGCCTGTTCGCCGCCCCTGGCCTCGTCGTAGCGATCGAGCGTTGACAGGATCGAGACCATCCCCGCCAGCAGTTGCTGCCGCATCGCCCGCGGCGCGGGCTGGGAACCAGCGGCGGCTGCGGTCGCCCCGGGCGGCTCCCCTTCGGTTCGAAGTCGGGCCGGGCCGCCGCACCCTGCCAACACCGCGCCGGCAATCAGCAGGCCGGCGGCGCGGCCGACGAGACCGCGGCCGGTGCAGGTCCCGTCCCTCATGACGGTTCCCCAGCCGGGCCGGCTTCACCCGCGAGGCTGGCTTCCCCGGCGAGGCGAGCCTCGTGGATTCGCAACACCCGTTCCACCACCCCCTGGAGCGCATCGAGGGGCACCATGTTGGCTCCGTCGCTCGGGCTGGTCTCGGGCTCCGGATGGGTCTCGAAGAACACCCCGTCGATCCCGACCGCGGCTGCGGCTCTCGCCAGTGGCTCGACGAGGGCCCGATCTCCCCCGGTGCTCTCGCCGAGGCTCGCGGGCCGCTGCACGGAATGCGTCGCATCGAAGATCACCGGCACCCCCAGCGAGTGCATGACCGGCAGTCCGGTGAAGTCGTTGACGAGGCGGCCGTAGCCGAAGAACGTGCCCCGCTCGCAGAGCAGGATGTCGCGGCATCCCCCCGCGAGCAGTTTGGCGACGGCATGCTTCATGTCTCCCGGGGCGAGAAACTGCCCCTTTTTGACGTTCACAGCCTTGCCGGTGGCCGCGGCCGCCAGCAAGATGTCGGTCTGGCGGCAGAGAAAGGCGGGAATCTGCACGACGTCGCAGACGCCGCCCGCCGCCGTGGCCTCGTCGGCCGAGTGCACGTCGGTGGTCACCGGCAGGCCGGTCTTCCGCCGCACCATTTCCAGGACGGCCAGCCCTTCGTCGATCCCGGGCCCGCGGAAGGAGGTGCCGCTGGTGCGGTTGGCCTTGTCGTAGGAAGCCTTGAAGACAACCTGGATCGGCAGCCGCGACGCCATTTCGACCAGCCGTGCAGCGATCCGCAGGGCGAGGTCGGCGGTTTCGATCACGCACGGCCCGGCGATCACCAAGAGCGGTTCGCCGGGCCCGACACGGTACGGCCCGACGAGGGCGGGGAGATGAGGATTCACGACGTGCGCTCCGCTGCAGGACGGCTGGCGGCAGAGCCGGCCAGACCGGGGATCGGGGAACAGGCCCCGGGAACCGCTGCCCGCAGGATCATACCGCTGCCATCCCAAACGAGCGGGGCCGCCGGGGACCTGACGCAAAATGCAACGCCCGGTGCATTTTGCGGCGCGCCTGCGGCTCGCCGCTGGCGGCCGTCTCAGCCTGCGACATCGGCCGCCCGCCGCCCTGCAACCAGCCGCGGCTCGGCGTGACCCGCCGTTTTCCACGGGTCAGAGCCAGTTCCCTTTCGCACGCCTGCGACCGCGGGCCAGCACGACCATGAATCGACGCGAGCCTGCAGGGTTTGGCACGCCAGATGCTTTCTCTTCCGGTGCCGGGGAATTCCGGTCCCCGACAGACACCAAGTCCTTACACGAAGGCTGGGGTCTCCGACTTCATCCGGGCGTGCGGTCGCCTTGCCCCTGACCCGCACTCCCATGGCAGGACGCTCCTGCCGGGTCGGAGGCCCCAGCCGGCTTGTTTGGGGCCGTGACTTGACTCGCGCCCGCTCGCTGCGCTACTTTTGCAGTTTGGCAGCCTGCTGGCCGGACCGCGATTTGCGGCTCCGGCTGACGAGGTGCGCCATCCGCCAGCGTAGCTTCAATTGGCAGAGCACCGCATTCGTAATGCGGGGGTTGCGGGTTCGACTCCCGCCGCTGGCTCTGCATGCCCACCTCTTAGGAGACCCCAGTCTGATGGCCGCGACCGCCACCCTCGACATCCGCGAACTCGTCACCGGCACCGGACCGTTTGGTCCGGCAGAAGTCCGTGGGCTCGTCGAGGCTCTGTCATCCGATCCGGCCGCCCATCGCGACCTGCGGACGGCCGTTCAGGAACTCGAGGGACACGGTGAGCGAAGCCCAGCAGCTTCGGTGCGGCTGGGCGTGTGCCAGCAGCTACTCGGTCGGTGCCGTGACGCCGTCGAGACGCTCAAGGCCGCGGACGGCGGTGCCCTCGCCCTCTTTCACCACGGCCTCGCCGCGGGGGCGGAGGGGCTGCACGACAAGGCCTGCGAACTGTTCGACGCGGCCAAGAAGGCCGGATATGAAGCCACGGCCTGCGTGGCCGCGGCCGCACGGGCGCTGCGGCGGGCGGGCCGCGTCGATGACGCCCACAGCCGGCTGGCGGCGGTTCCGGAGGCCGAGGCGACCGCCTCAGCCGAGGTGCTGGCCGAGCGGGCGGCCGTGCTGGCGGAGAAGGGAGAGCAGCCCGAGGCGGTCATCGCCCTGCTGGAAAAGTCCCTCTCGCTCGACCCCAGCAATCCGACGGCGCTGTTTCACATGGCGCTGCTGCACGACCGCCACGGCAACGACGACGACGCCATCGCCTGTTACGAGCGGGCGGTCCACCGCTATCCGGCGAACGTCGGCAGCCTGATCAACCTCGGCCTGCTCTACGAGGACCGCGACGAGTTCGCAAAGGCCCAGCGGTGCTACAAGCGGGTGCTGGAGGTCTTCCCGGATCACGCCCGGGCTCGGATGTTTCTCAAGGATTCCTCGGCGGGCAGCGACCTCAAACAGGACGAGCAACTGCTGCGGAACCGGGACCGCCTGGACCAAATCCTGCAACTGCCCGTCACCGACTTCGAACTCTCCGTGCGGAGCCGCAACTGCCTCCAGAAGATGGGCATCCAGACGCTCGGCGACCTGGCCCGGACCACGGAGGAGGAGATTCTCGCCAGCAAGAACTTCGGCGAGACCAGCCTGGTCGAGATCAAGGAGATGCTCGCTTCAAAGGGCCTGACGCTGGGCCAGATCGCCGAGCCGCTCGCAACCGAGGAGGCCGAACCGGCCCCCGTCGAGCCCTCCGAGGACGAACAGCAGATTCATGCCCTGCCGATCACCGACCTCAACCTCTCGGTCCGAGCCCGCAAGTGCACGACCAAGCTGGGAATCACGACGATCGGCGACCTCGTCCGCCGCACGGCCGAGGATCTGCTGGAATGCAAGAACTTCGGCGTGACGAGCCTCAACGAGGTGCGGGAGAAGCTCTCCGAGCGGAACCTCAAACTCCGCGGCGACTGACCCTCCGAACCTGGCCGCCCCCCCCCCGGAGGAGCCGGAAAAGCCCGGCGAATCCGGCGCCGAACCCTTTGGTGGCAAGGGGTTTGCGCGTCCAGCCGGGTTGCCGAATGTTTGCTTCGGCCACATTTTCTCGGTAGCCTCGGAAGTCTCGACCCGTACGGCCGCTTTACCGGCTGGCGGGCCTTGTTTCGAGGGAGCCCCCGCATGACGACTGCCAGCCTCAGGGAAAAGCCCGTTCGCGACCTCGCCCGTCTGGCGAAGCAACACGGCGTCCAGGGATGGCATTCCATGCGGAAGGACCAGCTGATCCGAGCGCTGGTGCGGAAGGCGAAGTCGCGACTCGACGGCCGCCCCGTGGTCAGCGCCGAGCCGGCGCGGCCCCGGGCGGAGGCGGCGCGGCACGTTCCGGCCGGCGGTCAGCGCGACCCTGAGGTCGCCCGCCGAATCGCCGAGGCGAGGGAGCGGCTCGCCCGCGCCAAGAACCTCGCCACGGGTCCCGAGGGAGGGCGGGCCGCCTCGCGGTCGCGGCCCAGGGATCGGATGGTGCTGATGGTCCGCGGGCCGCACTGGATTCACGCCTTCTGGGAACTCACCGCCCGCAGCATTACCCGGGCGCAGGCCGCCCTCGGACCGGAGTGGCACGGGGCCCGCCCCGTGCTTCGGGTGCTGGAGATCGAGTCGGGCATCCAGGGCACGCCCTCGGAGCGGGTGGTGCGGGAGATCGAGGTGCACGGCGGGGTCAAGAACTGGTTCATCGACATCCGTGAGCCCCTCCGCTGCCGCGTCGAGATCGGCTACCTCGCCGGTTCCGGCCGCTTCCATGCGTTGGCCCGCAGCAACGCCGTCTCGACCCCGGCCGCCTCGCAAGCCGACACCCTCGACGCCCACTGGGGTGAAATCGTGGACGACTGCGAGCGGATCTACGCGATGAGCGGCGGCTACTCGCCGGAGAACAACAGCACGGAACTCCAGGAGTTGTTCGAGGAGCGGCTGCAGCGGCCGATGGGTCCGCCCGCCGCCCGCGTCGCCGGCGGCGAGCAGGCCCGCGACGAGCACCAGCCGATCGACTTCCAGCTCGAAGTGGACGCCGAAATGATCGTCTACGGGGCGACCAAGCCTGACGCCTACGTGACCCTGCAGGGCGAGCCTGTGAAGGTGCAGGCCGACGGCACGTTCCGGGTGCGGGTGGAGATGCCCAACAAGCGGCAGGTGCTGCCGATCATCGCCAGCGCCGCCGACGGTTCCGCCCGGCAGACGGTGGTGATGGCGGTGGAGCGAAATACCAAGTCGATGGAGCCCTACGGCCGCGACTCGGGCGAGTACTAGTTTCACGGCTGCAGGGGCATCCATGCCCCCTGCAGCCTTGGCGGCACTCCGGCCTTCGGCCGCTGCCGCCGGCCGCACCTCCGGGCGGCCGTGCTCGTGCGCGTTGTGGCGCGCGGCGTTCCTGCGGCCGAATCGAATCGCGGCCAGGCAGACGAATCCCTCGGCCGGCTAGCAAGATTGAAGATCGATCCGGCTCGGGGCTGCCGGTTCCCCGGAGCCGGCGTTGCTGGCAAGCGCAGGCAGGACGCCGAAAGCGCAGCCAGCATC
>CAMCPF010000155.1 GCA_945876515.1 Candidatus Kuenenia stuttgartensis | reverse complement strand
CGTAGGAAACCGAGCGCAGCAAGGATTGCGAAGCGAGGTTTCCTCCGAGCGACCGAAGGGCAGGATGCCCGTAGGGAGCGTCCAGCGAGATGGCATGGGCAACCTCGAGCCCACACACCCGAGGCTGCTCGAGCGGCTGGCGAAACGGTATCGGCAATCCCGAGCCTGCGCCGAGCCACGGAATCCGGACTACACTGAGATGTTCCCGTTCGCGCGCGAGCCAACCCCATGAGCCTGCCCCCCCTCCGAGCCTCCGAACACCTCCACGAGGTCCGCTACGAGATCCGCGGGGCGCTCGCCCGCCGCGCCGAGCAACTCGAGCGGGAGGGGCACGACATCATCAAGCTCAACATCGGCAACCCCGGAGCCTTCGGCTTCCGGATGCCGTCGTCGATGCGGGTGGCGATCGTCGAGAACCTCCACCAGGCCGATCCCTACTCGCACCAGAAGGGCATCTTCCCGGCCCGCGAGGCGGTGGTGATGCAGCAGCAGAATCGGGGCGTGATGGACGTCACCGCCGACGACGTGTTCATCGGCAACGGCGTCTCCGAGCTGATCATGCTGGCGATGCGGGCCCTGCTCAATCCGGGCGACGAGGTGCTCGTGCCGAGCCCCGACTATCCGCTCTGGACGGCGAGCGTGGTGATCCACGGGGCGAAGGCCGTCCACTACCCCTGCCGCCCCGAGCGAGGCTACGTGCCCGATCCCGAGGAGATCGAGCGGCTCGTTACCGATAAGACCCGGGCGATCGTGGTCATCAATCCCAACAACCCCACGGGCGCCGTCTACCCGCGGGAGGTGCTCGAGGCGATCGCCGGCATCGCGGAGCGGCGGCACCTCGTGCTCTGCGCCGACGAGATCTACGACGAGATGCTCTACGACGGCGCCGAGTTCACGCCCCTGGCCACGCTCGCCCGCCACACGCTCTGCCTGACCTTCTCGGGACTGAGCAAGGTCTACCGGGCCTGTGGCCTGCGGGTCGGCTGGCTCGTGTTCTCGGGCGAGCGGGAGCATGCCCGCGACTACCTCCAGGCGGTGGAACTGCTCGCCTCGCTGCGGCTGTGCTCGAACGTGCCGGGCCAGTTCGCGGTGCAGACGGCCCTCGGCGGCCACCAGTCGATCTTCGAGCTCACCCGCCCCGGTGGCCGGCTCCACGCGACGCGGGCCGCGCTGCTCGCCGCGATCCGCAACAGCCGCTGGCTGTCGCTCGAACCGGCGCCCGCGGGCGCGATGTACGGATTCATCCGGGTGCATGCCGAGCGGCTGCCCGGCGGCGTGGCCGGGTTTGACGACCAGGCCTTCGCCCTCGATCTCCTGGAGCGGAAGCACGTGCTGGTGGCCCCGGGGTCGAGCTTCAACGTGCCCTACCGCGATCACTTCCGGGTCACCTTCCTGCCCGACGCCGAGCAGATGGCCGACGTATGCGGCCGGATCGAGTCGCTGCTGGACGAGTACGCCGTGCCGCCGTCGTAGGGATGAGCCGGGCGTGCTCCGCGGCAGCGGCATCCTCTATCATGGTGAGGGTTGTCCCCAAGTGCCGCACGATGCTTCCCCTCCACTCCGCACCACCCTCGAGCCTGCCCACCCGCCCGCTCTCGGCCTGGCTTGCCGGCCGGATCGACTGGCCGGGCTACGCCCGGATGGCTGAGCGGCTGGCCGGCGAGGCGGCCATGCCGGTGGGCCGGCATCCCACGCTCATCGTCTTCGAGCTCGAGCCCTGCATCACGATCGGTCGGCTCGGCTCCCGGGCCGACGTGCTGATGGCCGACGAGGAGCTCCAGTCGCGGCAGCTGCCGCTGCGGTTCACCGGCCGCGGCGGCGGCGCTGTGGCCCACGGGCCGGGGCAGGTCTGCGTCTCACTGTTCGCTTCGCTCGCCGACCTCGGGCTCGGGCCATACGACGTGGGGCCCTGCCTCGCGCGGTTCGAGCAGGGCCTCGCGGGTGCCTTGCGAACGCTCAAGGCCGGCCCCATCCGCCACGCGGGCAGCTCCGGCATCTTCGGCCGCACCGGCCTGTTGGCCGCCGTCGGCCTGGCCATCCGCCGCGGCGTGGTGGCCCATGGGGCCTTTCTCAATGTCTGCCCCGCGCTCGACGTACACCAACGCGTCATCTCCAGTCGCCACACGAAAGCCGACGGCGGCGCGGCAGCCGTGACCATGGGCTCGGTCGAGGCCGACATCCAGCGGCGGGCCAGGATGCAGGACGCCCGCACCGCCGTCATCGAGCAACTTGCCGAAGCCTTCGGCTTCGACCAGACCCATATCCAGTCCGGATTTCCCGTGGTGCCTGCCGCCACGGGCTCCGCCCACCCTGAGTTCATCAGCCGTGTCGGATAACGCCGCCGCCAGCTTCCCCCTGCCGATCATCTCGCTCACCGAGCCGGCGGCGCCGCCCCCCGTCCGCCGCCTGCCGCCGTGGCTGCGGCAAAACCTCGCTCCTGGGGGCGGCCTCGGCGAGACGGCGGCGCTTGTCGCCGAGCTCGGCCTGGAGACGGTCTGCTCCTCGGCCAAATGCCCCAACCGGCTCGAGTGCTGGTCGCAGCGGACGGCCACCTTCATGATCCTGGGCAACGTCTGCACCCGCCCCTGCGGGTTTTGCAGCGTGCCCCGCGGCAAGACCGAGGAACTCGAGGGGGACGAGCCCGAGCGGGTGGCCGAGGCAGCGAAGCGGCTCGGTCTGGCGCACGTCGTGATCACGAGCGTCACCCGCGACGACCTGGCCGACGGCGGCGCCGAGCACTTCCGCCGGACGGTTGAGGCGGTGCGGGCGGCGACCGGCGCCACGATCGAGGTGCTCGTGCCGGATTTCATCGGCAAGGACGGGGCTCTGGAGGCACTCATGGAGGCTCGCCCCGAAGTCTTCAACCACAACACGGAGACCGTCCCCCGTCTCTATCGCACTGTCCGCGGCCGTAAGAGCGTGTACGCCTGGACGCTCGAACTGCTGGCCCGGGCCAAGCGGCTGATGCCCGAGG
This sequence comes from Candidatus Kuenenia stuttgartensis, assembly GCA_945876515.1. Taxonomy (GTDB): domain Bacteria; phylum Planctomycetota; class Planctomycetia; order Pirellulales; family UBA1268; genus QWPN01. Next base: position 4,183 of record CAMCPF010000155.1, on the reverse strand, counting down.
TGAAGACCAAGAGCGGGCTGATGCTCGGCCTCGGCGAGACCCGCGAGGAGCTCTTGGACGTGTTCGCGGATCTCCTCGACCACGGCGTCGACTACCTCACCCTCGGCCAGTACCTCCAGCCCACGCTCGATTCCCTGCCGGTGGACCGCTACGTGCCGCCGGAGGAGTTCGACGAGCTGGGGCGAATCGCCCGCGGGATGGGCTTCCGCAAGGTGGCCAGCGGCCCGCTCGTGCGGTCGAGCTACCACGCCCGCGACATGGCCGAGGATGGGCTCGTCGAGACCGGCGGACAGCCGGCGGCTTAGGGCCCCCGTCGTCAGGCCCGCGTGGCCGTGAGCACGCTGCGGCCGAGCGCCGTTGGCGCACGGGCGACGATCTGGAAGCCGTGTTCGGCAAGCCAGCCGCCGATTTCGGCCGCGGAATAGAGCCGCCCCTGCGTGATGGTCGCAAGGAGCGCGGAATACTCGGCCGCCCAGGGCGGGCCCGACTTGTCGTCGTCGAGCAGCATGTCGTGGATCAGGATCCGGCCCCCGGCGGGCAGGGCGGCGACGCTCTTCGCCACGAGCGTGCGACACTCGGCCTCGTCCCAGTCGTGAAACACGTTCGAGAACAGGTGACAGTCGTGACCCTCGGGCCAGGCGTCGCCGAACATGTCGGCGGCGACCACCTCGATCCTGGCATCGAGCCCCGCGGCGGCGATCGCCCGTCGTGCGAGCGCATCGACCGGCTCCGCCTCGATCACCGTGGCGGTCAGGTCGGGAAACCGTTCGGCCAGCCCCAGGGAATACACCGCCGAGCCGCCACCGATGTCGAGCACTCGCCGCGGAGCCAGGGGGCCCACGGCGGCCGTGAGCGCCGGCGCGAGCACGCGGCCGCGGCAGTCCATCGCCGCCGTGAAGGCCTCGGCGAAGGCGGTGTCGTGCATCGCTGCGTGCCAGTCACCTGCTGACTCCTCTCCCGGCCAGTGCGCCGGCCGGCCGGTGCGGAGCACCTTGAGGAAATCGCCGACGCCCGGCCGGTCGGCCATGGCGGCGTAGTAGGCCCTGGCATCGAACGGCGACCCGGCCACGAGAAACTCCCGAGCCGTGGCGGTCGGATGCAGCCGTCCGGCCGCGTCGCGGGCGAGCAGCCCCTGCGCGATCAAGAGCGTGCAGAGCACGTCGACCGGCCGGCGGTGGAGCTCGAAGCGATCGCACAAGCCCGCCACGTCGGCCGGGCTGCGGTCGACCACCGTAAACAGGTCGAGGTGCACGATCGCCACGGCGAGGGCATCGGCCGCCATGATCGCGTCACGGGTGCGATAGATGAAGTCGGCACTTGAAGCGGGAGGCTGCATGGTGGGTAACGCCGGGGAACGCGTGCCGCGAGCCGAGTCGCCTGCTCGGTTCATGCGAAGAATAGGACGGCGGACGGCATCTCCACAACTTCCACTATGGCAGGGCCGCTGGTTCCACATGCCCACGCCGCCGTCGACGATCGCGGCGAGCCAACGCCTCCCTTCCACACGTCCCTCAGGTCCGCGGGCACTTCCATGAGGTCGCCAGCGGCACCCTGTTGGATCCCAGCGTGGACCACCTGACGCTGCCGCATAGGGTCACGGAGAACTGGCGAAGTCCTCTTTTCCACTCGACTTCTCGGTATGATTGAAGCGTGCTGTGAGACAGTTTCCGAGTTCGCCCCGGTATCGCCTCCTGCCGCCGAGCACCGCCGTGACCACACCGCTTGATCAGGTCCGCCTCTCGGCCCGCGAGCGCGAGGGGATTCGCCGGGCCACAGCCACGGCCTGCCGCGAAACCTCTGCAGCCTGGAAGCGGATCATCCTGTTCGGTTCGCGGACCGACCCGGCCCGTCGAGGCGGCGACATCGATCTGCTCGTGGAGATCGGACCCGAGCCGGCGGTGGACGCCTACCGGCTCACGCAGCGACTCCGGCTGGCGCTCGAGGACGAACTGGGCCCGCAGCGATTCGATCTCGTCCTCGACGACGGCACGACGGTCGGCGGCTTCGTCGATCTGGCCCGGACCCAGGGGGTGGAACTGTGGTCGAACAGTTGAAGCAACTGGTGCGGGATCAGCTCGCCCTGATGCAGGCGGCGGCCCAGGTGCTCGAGGAATCCCGTGCCCGGGTGGCGGCCCTTGGCGATCGCCTCGGCGGTGATCTCTCCGTCGGCGAGCGGGAGTCGTGCGAGGCGCTGACCGCCCGGTTTGCGCGGCTCAACGACTTTCTCGTGCAGCGGGTGTTGCGAACCTTGGACCAGATCGAGTTGCTGGACGAGGGCACGCCGCTGGACCGGCTCCAGCGGGCGGAGGCCCGGGGACTGATCGCATCGGTCGACCGCTGGAGGGAACTCCGGCTCCTTCGCAATGCGATCGCGCACGACTATCTGATCGAGAGTGCCGACCGGGTCCTGGCGGAGTCGCTCGTCGCCGCTCCGGAACTGCTCGACACCGTGAGCCGGATTCTCTGCTACGTCCGCGACAAGGGTTACGCCTGAGCCATCCACCGCGGGGCAGCAAGCGCGGGCATCGGCCCTCGGGGCACGGGGATTCACGAGTCAAAGACCGGCGCTTCGGCGGCCCGATCGCTCGTCAGGGCGGTAGATCCCGAAGGTCGGCGGGCACCTCGGTGACGTCGCCGGCGGCGTCCCGGGCAGCGAGGGCCGCGAGCCGCTCGACCACGGCGGGCTGCTCGGCGGCGCGGTCATGCTTCTCGAAGGGGTCGGCCGCGAGATCGTAGAGCTCCGAGGGGCCCTTCTTGCGCGCGATCAGCTTCCAGTCGCCGTCACGGTCGCTCTGGTACACCGCCCGGCCGCTTGGGTGCACGATGCAAAGCGGCTTGGGGCGGGTCGCGTCACCCGCCCCGGTGATCGCCGGCCAGCGGTCGATGCCGTCCAGGCCGAGGCTCTGGCCCTGCTCAAGCTGGAGCAGCCCGGCGATGGTCGGAAACCAGTCGGCTGCGTGGATCACCGCCGGGCACTTCCGGGACCCGAGCACGCCCGGCCAGGTGGCGAAGGCACAGACCCGCACGCCCCCTTCCCAGAGCGTGTTCTTCTGGCCACGGAGCGGGGCGTTTTCACTGTTGAGCGGCGAGTCGGGCACGTCGCCAACGTAGGCGTTCTTGAGCGACTCGATCCCACCGTTGTCGCTCGTGAACACGATCAGTGTGTCCCGTCGCTGGCCCGTCTCGTCGAGGGCCGCGACGAACTCCCCGATCTTGGCGTCGAGCTGCGAGACCATCGCCGCCAGCCGCAGCCGCGAGTCGTGCCTCGCTGGGTCGGCGTCGAACCGCACGCCGTCGTAGAGCCGCTTGAACGCCTCGGGGGCATCCACCGGCGTGTGAACGGCGTGGAACGCCACGTACAGAAACCACGGCCGCCGGCCGCCCGAGTCACTCCGCAACTCGGCCCCCTCCCGGATCCGCCGCACGGCCTCGGCCGCCACGAGTTCGGTGGCGTTACCCTCCTCATCGAGCCGCATGCCGTCGCGGTGCCAGGTGTCTTCGTAGGGCCCGCGGCGATACTTGTGGGTCCACGGGTCGGCCGCGCCGGTGAGCGTGCCGTAGGAGTGGTCGAAGCCGTAGTGGTTCGGCCCCCACTCGGGCCGCGAGCCCAGGTGCCACTTTCCCGTCTGAAACGTGGCATAGCCGGCGTTCTTGAGCACGGAGGCAAGCGTGGCGGTGCCCGGCGGCAACGCCCGGCGGTTGCTCGGCGAGATTGCCTGGGGGCCGAACCGTCCCGGATAGCGGCCCGTGAGCAGTGCCGCACGGGTGGGCGTGCAGACCGGCTGCACGTAGTGACGGTCGAGCTCCACGCCCTCGGCCACGAGCCGGTCCATGTGGGGCGTTTTGCCGAAGCCGCCGTGCCAACCGACGTCGCTCCAGCCGAGGTCGTCGGCCACGATCAAGAGGATGTTGGGCCGGGGGGGCTCGGCGGCGGCCACGAGCCACGTGACCGTCACCAGCACCGCGGCCACGGCGAGCCGCACGGCGGCCCTCACGTCGCCTCCCCCTCCTCGAGGCCGTGCTCGAGGAGCTTCTTGCGGAGCGTGTTGCGGTTGATGCCCAGCCGCGCGGCCGCCTTCAGTTGCACGCCGCCGCAGGCCGCGAGCATCTGGGCGATCAGCTCCCGCTCCACGCGGCTCACCACCCGATCAAAGAGCGCGTCGTCACCGGCCGGGGCCGTGGC
>CAMCPF010000154.1 GCA_945876515.1 Candidatus Kuenenia stuttgartensis | reverse complement strand
GCCGGCGTTGCTGGCAAGCGAAGGCAGGGATGCCGAGACCGCAGCCAGCATCGAGTGAGCGGAGGCCTGGAGGGCCGAAGCGAACGTCCGGCGACGGGGCATGGGCAGCCCCTCGCCACGTGAGACATGGATAAACTTTGCCTCCTTCTTCGCCAACAGCTTTCCTATACTCAGCACCGCCTCAGCCGCGACCCACCCACCACCATGTCCGACATCCCCGCACTCGCCGCCCGGCTCACCGATCCCGATCCCACCGCGCGACTCGCGGCCGCCGAGCAGCTCGCGCAGGCGGGCGACGCCGCCGCCCCGGCCGCGGTGCCGCTCGTGAAGGCCTGCGGTGACGCCGACGACCAGGTGCGGGAACAGGCCGTGGCCGCGCTCGAGGAACTCGGGCCCCCGCCGGCGGCCGCGATCGCCGACCTCGTTTCCCTCGTCTCCGCGACCGATCCGCTCACCGCCTACTGGGCGGTCACGCTGCTGGGGCGAGCTGGCGAGGATGCGGCGACCGCGGTGGCGGCATTGACAAAACGGCTCGATGCCGCGGCCCAGCCTGAGGTCGCCCAGCGGGCGGCGTGGGCTCTGGGCAAGATCGGGCCTGCGGCCGGCCCCGCTGCGGCCGCCCTGCGAGCCGCGGCCTCCTCCACCGATCCCCGGCTGGCCAGGCTCGCGGCCGAGGCGCTGGCCGCGGTCGGCGGGTGAAGCCCGCGAAGCGATTCGGTCGCCCCGCGGAAGCGGCATGATCGGCAGGCTGTGCGGCCGATACCGAGGATGTGCGCCGGCGATCGTCCAGCCCGACCCCGCTCCGCCGCCGCCACCTCGTGGTGGCGGCGTTGTGGTGCCTCGCGCTCGTGTGGCCCGCCGCCGCCTCGGCGCAGCCAGCGGCCAAGCCGTGGGACGCCATCCTGATCGCCAGCTTCAACATCCAGGTGTTCGGCGAGTCGAAGCTGGCCAAGCAAAACGTCGTCGAAGTGCTGGCCCGCGTGGTGAGGAAGTTCGACATCGTGGCCATCCAGGAGGTGCGGGCCAAGTCCGACGACATCATTCCGCGGTTCATGCAGGCGGTCAATGCCGACGGCAGCCGCTACCACTACGTGATCGGACCGCGCGAGGGCCGCACCTCGAGCAAGGAGCAATATGTCTTCATCTACGACACCACCCGGATCACGGTCGATCCCGCGTCGCTCGGCAGGATTCCCGACCCCTCCGACCGGCTTCATCGGCCGCCGATGGTGGCCCGGTTCCGCACGCTGGTCACACCGGCCGAGGCCGCCTTCAGCTTCTGGCTGGTCAACACCCACACCGACCCGGATGAGGTGCCGCAGGAACTCGCCGGGCTCACCGACGTGTTCCTGGCGATGCAGCGGGCCCGGCCCGACGAAGACGACGTGATCATGCTGGGCGACTTGAACGCCGGCCCGCCCGAGTTCGGCTCGTTCCAGCGGATTCCCGGCGTCGGCTGGGCCGTCGGGGGCACGACCACCAACACCCGGCGGACGAAGACGTATGACAACCTCGTCTTCGCCCGCCCGCAGACAGCCGAGTATCTCAGCGCCTGGGGCGTGCTCGATCTCCAGAACGCCTTCGGGCTGCCGCTCGACAGAGCGCTCGAAGTGTCAGACCACAATCCCGTCTGGGCCGCCTTCTCGCCGGTCGAGATCCGCGGCCAACAGCCGGCCATGCCGATGGCCGCACAGCCCACGACTATGCGCTAGCGGCCTGCCACCCGCTGCATTGTCTTCTCGACCAGGCGGTCGAGCGCGTTAACGGCGAGTTCGAGATGCTCCCGCCGCGTGTCCTCGATCGGGTTGTGACTGATGCCGTGGAGGCTCTGCACGAAGAGCATCGCGGTCGGGATCCCGGCCCGGGCCATCTCGGCCGCGTCGTGGAGCGGGCCCGAAGGGAGCCGGTGGCTCGCGCCGCAGGTCTCGCGGATGGCCGAATCGGCCAGGTCGATCAAGGCCGGATCGAAGGGCCGCGGTGGGATCGACTGGAGCTTCTCCCAGGCGACGGCGACGCCCCCCTCGCTGGCGAACCGGTCGGCAGCCGCCCGGGCCTCGGCCAGCATCCGGGCGAGGGTGACCGGGTCGAGGTGCCGCTGGTCGAGCGTGATCCGGCACTCCTCCACCACGCTCGTCACGATCCCGGGCTTCGTCGTGCAGGAGCCGATCGTGCACACGCCGGACCCGCTGCGGCGGGCGATCTCCTCGCTCTCCTCGGCCATCCGGGCCGCTGCCAGAAAGGCGTCGCGGCGACGGTTCATCGGCGTGCTGCCCGAGTGGGCCGCCTGCCCACGGAAGGTGATCGCGTGACGCTCGACGCCGAAGGTGCCGAGCACGGCGCCCAGCGGCAGGTCGAGGTCGAGCAGCACCGGCCCCTGTTCGATGTGGAGTTCCAGATAGGCCTCCGCAGTGGTGAGTTCACGGCCGGAGTCCTTGATCTGCTCGAAGTCGATCCCCACGGCGGCGAGCGCCTCGGGCAGCCGCGCGCCGGCGGCGTCCACGAGCCCGCGAACCTCGTCCAGGTCGAGGGTCCCGGAGCAGGCCGACGAGCCGAACAGGCTCTTGCCGAATCGCGCCCCCTCCTCGTCGGCCCAATCCACGATCCGCAACGTGACCGGGGGCCGGCCGCCATGCTCCGCCGCCACCCGCCGCATCACCTCGACGCCGGCAAGCGTACCGAGGCAGCCGTCGAGCCAGCCGCCGTTCGGCACCGAGTCGATGTGGCCACCCACCATCACCGCCCGCTCGCTCGCGCCCGGGAGCGTGGCCCAGAAGTTGCCCGCCGCGTCGTCGTGAAGCTCGACGGGCAGGCCCGCGAACCGTTCCCGCAGCCAGGCCCGGGCCCTCGACCACGCGGCCGTAAATGCGACCCGCTGCGCGCCCCGCTCGTCGGCCGTGAGGCTGCGAAGCTCCTCGAGTTCGCGGATCGTGCGGCGGGGATCGAGGGCTGGCATGGGGGAGTCCGGGCCCACTGGCGACGCGCCCGGGGTAGGCTAGCATCGTGGGGCCACCGTTCCACTCGGGTGGCGGTTCGCCTGCAGTTTACCTCCAACGCCCCCTGCCCCGGCTGCACCGGCTCATCTTCCGCTTCATGGCCGACCTCACCTCGAACCTCGCCGGCATCAAGAGCCCGAACCCATTCTGGGTGGCCAGCGGCCCGCCGGCAAACACCGCTTATCAGGCCCACCGGGCGTTCGAGGCCGGCTGGGGTGGGCTCGTGTGGAAGACGATCGGCGACCCGACCCCGAACGTGGCCAGCCGCTACTCGGGCCTCACGATCGGGAGCCGGCGGATGGCCGGCTTCAACAACATCGAACTGATCAGCGACCGCTCCCCGGAGGCCAACTTCCGCGAGCTCGCGGAAGTGAAGCGCCGCTGGCCCGACCGGCCGGTCATCGCCTCGCTGATGGTGGACACCCGCGAGCGGTGGCATGAGTTCGTGAACCGGGCGATCGACACCGGGGTCGACGGGATCGAACTCAACTTCGGCTGCCCGCACGGGATGTGCGAGCGGGGCATGGGGTCGGTGGTGGGCCAGGATCCGGCCGCCATCGAAACCATCACCTCCTGGGCACTGGAGGCGGCCTCGGTCCCGGTGCTCGTCAAGCTCACCCCCAACGTGACTGACATCGTGGTTGCGGCCCGCTCCGTGCGGCGGGCCGGCGCCCAGGCGATCTCGCTGATCAACACCGTCCGCAGCATCACCAACGTGAACCTCGACACCTTCACCCCCGAGCCCGACGTCGGCGGCAAGAGCTCCCACGGCGGGTACGCCGGGCCCGCGGTCAAGCCGATTGCGCTGCAGATGGTGCACGCCTGCGCCGCGGACCCCGAGGTGGGGCTGCCGCTCTCCGGGGTCGGCGGGGTCGCCACCTGGCGCGACGCCGCGGAGTTTCTGGCGCTGGGGGCCGCGAACGTGCAGGTCTGCACGGCGATCATGCACCACGGCTTCGGGATCGTGGAGCATCTTATCGACGGCCTCTCCGCCTATCTCGACTCCAAGGGCTTCGCCTCGCTTCGCGACCTCGAGGGCCGGGCCGTGCCGAACGTGACCGACTGGAGCCGCCTCGACCTCAATGCCAAGCGGGTGGCCAGGATCGACCACGACACCTGCATCCACTGCAACCTCTGCTACGTCGCCTGTGAGGACGGCGCGTACCAGTGCATCGACCTGGTCGACCCCGCCCCGCACGGCCTGCCCCCCGCCCGCGTGGCGGATCGCCCCGTGCCGCTGGTCCGGGAGGCCGACTGCGTGGGCTGTAACCTCTGTTCGATCGTCTGCCCGGTGGACGGCTGCATCGAGATGGTGCCGATCGAGACGGACCGCTCGGCCCTGAGCTGGGAGCAGTATCAAACCGGCCTCGCCGCGGGCACGATCTCCCAGATCCCACCGCAGCCCTGAGCCCGTCCGACTCCTCGTCAGAAACAGCCCACCACGCTCTCGCAATCCATCGCCAGCTGCCCAGGCGGTCGCAGCCGCTCCGCCCCAGCGAAGTCTTGCTCGAGTCGCTCGGCTGGATCTCGGCGGAGGTTCCTCGGTCGGCGCGCTGACGAGGCGTGCATCGACCGGCGTATACTCCGCAGCCATGCATCCCGTCGTCGTCTGCGGTCTGGGTCGGTTCGGCCTCCAGGTTGTGGAGGCCCTGCGAAGTTGTGCCTGCCCCGTGACCGTGCTTTCCGACAGCCGCACCAGTCTAGAGCGGATCGAGCGGGCGGAGGCAGCGGGGGCCCGCTGCGTTACCGGTGACTTTCGCACTCCCGCGGCCCGCCGCGCCGCCGACGTGGCGACCGCGGCCGCCGCGATCTTCACGACCGCCAGTGACGTGGACAACCTGGAGGCGGCCCTGGAGGTTCGCGGGGAGGCCCCGACCGTCCGCGTCGTGATGCGCCACTCCCAGCCGCGGCTCTCGCGACGGTTCGAGACCGACTTCGGCATCACCGCGGCCCTGGCGCCGGCGGAGCTTGCCGCCACCGCCTTCGTGGAAGCCGCGCTCCAGACACCGGCCCGCCGCGGATCGTCCCGAGCGGCCGACCGGCCCCTGCCCCTGCCGCGGCGGCCGATCCGGACGGAGTTTCTCGCGATCCCGCTGCTGCTGCTCGGCATCTACGCCACCGCGATCGTCGTCTTCAGGTTCACGATGGAGCTGTCGTGGATCGATGCTACCTACTTCGCCACCACGGTTGTCACGACCGTCGGGTTCGGCGACATCAACCTCCACCAGGCCCCGCCCTGGCTGAAGCTGTTCGGCGTCGTGCTGATGTTCGCCGGCGTGCTGCTGATCGCCGTCACGGCCTCGTTGCTGGCGGTGTTCGTCGTCACCGGCACGGCCGACCACCTCCGAAACGAGTTTCGGGCCCGGCGGCTGCGGGATCACGTGGTCGTGTGCGGGCTGGGCTCGGTCGGCATGGCGGTGGCCCGCGACCTGTATGCCCGCGGCACGCGGGTCGTGGTGATCGACCCCAAGGCCGACGACGAACTGCACCGCGAGACCAATCCCCGCTGCCCGGTGATCGTCGGCGATGCGACCCGTCCCGTGATCCTCCATCGGGCCGGCATCGAGCGGGCCCGGGCACTCGTGGCCTGCACGAGCAACGACGCCCTCAACCTCGAGATTGGGCTCACGGCCCAGTCGGTGACCGAGGGAAGCCGAGCCGGCCGCCCCCTGCGCCTGGTGCTGCGGTGCTTCGATGCCGATCTCGCCCGCCGCATTCATGCCGTCTCCGACAACTACACGCTCCTCTCGGAGGCGACGATCGCCGCGGAAATCTTCGTGCGGCGGGCCTTGGCCGAGTCCGCCGTCTGACGAGCCCGCCATGCCCGCCCCCTCCACCGCCAGTTCGCACCTCGCCGACCCGGTCACGCGGCACATGCGGGCCGACTTCGCGCGGCTGTCCGTCGACCAGACCGTGGGGGAGGCAATCGCCGCCGCCCGCGGCGCGCCGCCCGAGGGGCGGATCATCTACTTCTACGTGCTCGATGCCGAGGGACGGCTGACCGGCGTGGTGCCCGTCCGCCGGCTCCTGCTCTCGCCCGACGCGACGCCGATCCGCGACATCATGGTCGCGCGGGTGGTGACGATCCCGGCTGCCGCCACGGTGCTCGACGCCTGCGAGTTCTTCCTGCTCCACAAGCTGCTCGCCTTCCCCGTGGTGGACGAGGAGCGGCGGATGCTCGGAATCGTGGACGTGGATCTCTACACCGAGGAACTCGCCGACGTCGATCGCCGCGAGGAACTCGACGACCTGTTCCAGCTGATCGGCGTGCACTTCGAAGACTCCCAGGCCCGCTCACCGGTGGCGGCATTCCGGAGCCGGTTTCCCTGGCTTTTGGCCAACATCGGCGGCGGGATCATGGCCGCCTTCCTCTCGGGGCTGTTCCGGGCCGAGCTCGAAAAGGCGGTGGCCTTGGCGCTGTTCGTGCCGGTCGTGCTCGCCCTGGCCGAGAGCGTGGCGATCCAGTCGGTGAGCATCGCGCTGCAGCGACTGCAAGGCCGCCGGCCATCCGTCGCCGCGATCGCGGGGGCCGTCAGGCACGAGGCGGCTACGGGCGTGATGCTCGGGGCGGCGAGCGCCGTGGCGGTGGCGCTCGTGGCGCTTGCGTGGCTGGGCCAGCCGACGGTGGCGCTGGCGCTCGTCGGGGGGATCACCGGCGGCGTCATCTGCGCCGCCGTGATCGGCGTGGCGATGCCCAACCTGCTGCGGCTCTTCGCCCGCGAGCCGCAGGTGGCCGCCGGCCCGGTGGCCCTCGCCGTCGCCGACATGGTCACGCTCGTGATCTACTTCTCGCTGGCCCGCTGGCTCCTCGGCTGACGGACGAGCCCGGCGGCCCGGCCGGTTCGGGGCTACACTTCTTGTGTTCCTGGACCGCCGCTTCTCCCCTGCCCATTCCGACCATGCCCTTGCTCGTCGCCAACGCCGAGATCGTCAACGCCGACAGCCGCTACACGGCCGACATCCTCTGCGAGGGCGACACGATCACCCGGATCGACCGCGGGATCGTCGCCCCGGCCGGAGCCGAGGTGATCGACGCGGCGGGGCGGCCCGTCTTTCCCGGGTTCATCGACCCGCACACCCACATCTACCTGCCCTTCATGGGCACGTTCTCCAAGGACGACTACGAGAGCGGCACCAAGGCCGCGCTCGTGGGGGGCACGACCACACTCTTCGAGATGGTCTGCCCGCCCCGCGAGATGTCGCACGCCGAGGGCTTCGCGCTCTGGCGGCAGCAGGCCGAGGGCCGGGCCT
>CAMCPF010000153.1 GCA_945876515.1 Candidatus Kuenenia stuttgartensis | reverse complement strand
GGGCGGCCGAATGGCGCGAGTCGCTGGCCTTGTTGGAACGCGAGGGCCGAGTGCGGATGGAGCTGCCGCCGGCGCCCCGCGACGTGGTCTGGCAGGAGATCTGGAACTGGCTCGAGCCGCGGCGGTCGAAGCTCGATCTGGTCGTGAGCCGCGGCTATCGGGCCATCGGCGGCGGGCTCGCCTGGGTGGGCCGCCGGGTGGGCCTCGGGCGGTCGCCCGAGGAAGAGCGGGAGGATTTTCAGGGTGTGGAGCTCGCGGCGCTCAAGGCGGCACTCGGCGACTTCGTGCAGCGGCTCGAGGATGCCTGCGGCCGCGACCCGCGGCTCGCGGCCGTGATCGGCAGCCGGCTCACGGCCGCTGACCGCACCGCCTGGTATGCCGATCTCGAGCGGCGGCACGCGGCGCTGCCCTTGGTCTCGGAGGGCTACCGGTCCTTCGTCAGGAACGAACTCGACCGGTTCGCCGCCGCCAACCCCTCGCTCGTGAAGTTCATCGTCGGCGGTCTCAACGTGGGGGCCGTCGCGAGGCCCGTGGTCACGCTCGCCCTCCTCGGGGCGGGCGCTGCGGCGGTGCCGGCGGCGGCGGGGGCCGCGGGCGGCCTGTCGGTGCTCGTGCACCATGTGGGCGACTACGCCGTCTGGGCCGCGGCACCGCTCGTGGGAGAAGGGGCGCTCGGCCTGGCGGTGGCGGGGGTGCGGCCGCTGATCGAGCGGCTGTTTGCGGGCTGGTCGGCCGAGCGGGGCGAGATCCTCGTCGCCACGCTCCACGACGTGGTGCTCGGCGACGGCGTCGCGGAGGTGGGCCGGCTGGCGGCGGCGGCCACGCGGCCGGAGATCGCCCGGCTGCGGCAGGTGCTCGTCGATCTCGGCCGGGAGGCTTCCGCATGACCGATCAGCAGCCGACCCTTGATCCGGCGACCGAACCGTCCGCCCCGGGGCCCGACTTCGCCGCCTTCGACCTGCTCGTGGATGGCCTCGGACGCTGGGCGGGCTCGCTCCCGGAGTGGCCGCCGGCCCGGCGGGGGGCTGCGGCCTGGGAGGCGGTCGCGCCGCGGCTCGACCGGACGCGGCGGGAGCTCTCGCGGGTGCTCGTGGTCGGCGTGATCGGCGGCACGGGCACCGGCAAGAGCACGCTCGTCAACGCGCTCGCGCGGGGGGAGGTGACCGCGGCCGGCGACGAGGTCCGCCCCACGACGATCCAACCGGTGGTGGTCACCGCGCCCGACGTGGACATCTCCTGGCTGCCGCTGGCGGAGCTGGCCGCGCGGGTGAGCCGGAGCGAGTCGCCGGCGGTGGCCAACATCGTGCTCGTCGATTGCCCCGACCCCGACACGCAGTCCGAGGGGCCCGAGCCGGAGGCGGGCGACCAGCGGCCGAGCGCCGCCAACCGCAATCGGGATCTCTTGGCCAAGATCCTGCCTGCCTGCGACGTGCTTTTGCTCGTGGCGACGGTGCAGAAGTATCGCTCCTGGATCGTGGCCCGCGAGCTGGCGGCCTTCGCGCCGGGCCGGCCGCTGTTGTTCGTGCAGACGCACGCCTCCCGCGACCCCGACATCCGGGCCGACTGGCGGCGGGAGCTCGAGCGTCAGGGCTTCGTCGTGCCGCGGATCTTCCGCGTGGACGGCGTCGAGGCGGCGGCCCGCGCGGCGGCGGGGCTGGAGCCGGAGCCGGGCTTCGCCGAACTCCTGGCTGCGATCGACGCCGAACTCGTGGGCCGGGCCGCGCGGCGGGTGCGGCGGACCGGTGCGCTCGAACTGGCCGACTGGTTCATGCGGCAGGCCGACGGCCAGCTCGATCAGGTGCGCGAGGCCGCGCGGCAGCTGGCCGAGGGCGTTCCACGGGAGCGGGCTCGGCTCGAGGCCCTGCTCGCCGCGGGCGTGGCCGAGCGGCTGCGGGCTGGGCGGTCGGCCTGGCAGCGGCTGGTCGCCGACGAGGTCGTGGAGCGGTGGCAGGGGGGGCCGTTCGCCACGTTCCTGCACGTCACGGCGGCGGTCGGGTCGTTGTGGCGGCGGCTGCGGCCGAGCGGTGGCTTCGTGGGGCGGCTCCTGGCCGGCGAGCCGGCCGCCGTCGCGGCCGGCCGGGGAGGGTGGCGCACGGTGGAAGAACTCGGGCTTGCGGCCGGCGAGGTCGAGCAGTCGCGGAGCGTCTTGGCCGGCCTGGCCGCGCGGGCGGCGGTCATCGAGCCGATGGTCGGCCGGGCCCGGCTCGACGCTGCGAGCCTGCCGGTCGCGGCGGGCACGGTCGTGGATCGGGCCGGCGGCTGGCTGGCGACGGGTATCGAGCGGCTGGTGGCCGAGCGCCGCGGGCGGATCGGCGGCCGCTTCGCCCACACGATGTTCGAGGTTCTGTTTTCGTCGCTCCTGGTGTTCGTGCTCGTTCGCGCGGGCTGGAGCTTCTTTCACGGCACGCTCTGGGAGGGGCGGCCGGTGTCGGGCATCGGCTTTCTCCAGGAGGCGCTCGTGTGGGTGATCCTGTGGGGGCTGCTCTTGCGCTGGCTGCTGTTGTGGCTCGTGCGGGCCGGCCTCGACCGCGACATCACGGCGCTGGTCCGCAGCCTGCCGGAGGCGGAGCTCGTCGATCCCCTGCTGGCCGACTTCGCCACCGCGGCGGAGCGGGTGCAGGGCTACCTCGCCACGGGCGAGCGGCTGGCAGGCGAGGCCAAGGCGCTCGCCGCCGCCGTGGCCGAGCCCTCCGGCCTCGGCCGCCTGCGAACCAGCGGTGATCAGCGTTGAAGCGGAGCGACGATCCTGCGCCGGCCGCGGTCAGCCGGCGGGGTCCGCGGGATCCGGGGCGATCCCGGCCGAGACGTGGGTGGTAACGCCGTGTGGCTCGAGCTGGAAGATCTGCACCACGGTGCCGCTGGTGAACGCATGCACGATCGCCCCGGTGGCCGGCTCCACCACCACCGCCGCCTCCCGGACCTTGCGGCCCGTCAGCCGTTGGATCTCCCTGCGCAGCTCGTCGCACGACACGGCAAACAGCGCCCGGTGATACTGCTCCACCCTCGCCGCGCCGGACTCCGTGCTGGCGAGGATCTTCTCGGCGGGCGTCAATGCCTCGTGCAGCGTGAGCACGACCGTCTCCTCGCTGGCGACGACGGTGACGGCCTTGGGCGTGTGACCGGTGCGTTCCGCCTGCATGGCGAGTGCAATCTGGGCAAGTTCCTTGGACAACGTGGCTGACGACATCGGCTCAGTCATGGGTTCGTTCATGGATTCGTTCTCCGGGTGTTAGGCCTGTTCATGCTGCGCTACCGAGCGCATACCCGGCCGCTCGGGATCATACGTCACCCGGCCATGCTTCGATGCAAGCGGCGAAACTGATCGGGTGAGAGTCCGGTCAGCCCAGTGAACACGCGGGTGAAATGGCTTTGCGAGGAGAAGCCGAGGTCGAGGGCGATTCCCGCCAGCGGCTGCGTTGCCTGCCTCAAGAGCGTGAACGAAGCGGAAATCCGGCGCACGTTGATGAACCGGTTGAGGCTCAGGCCGGCGGACTGGTGAAACTTCCGGGCGAAGTGTCCGGGTGAAAGCCGGACCGAAGCGGCCAGCGTCTCGAGCGACATCGCGACCCCGAGATGCGCGTCGATGCGGGCGACGAGCTGCCGCATGACGGTCGGGGTGAATACGCTCCCGTCCTTCTGCCAGTCCGGGGCGGCGGCGCCGGCCAGCATGCACAGTCGCATCACAACGTGGCGGGCTGCGATGTCGTCGCCGACGTCCTCCGACACCTGCCGGCCGGCCGCACGGCTGGACAGCCGGAGCAGACTGGCTTCCAGCAGCGCATCCCGAAAAACGGGCGTCGCCCGCAGCCCGCGCGGCGGCGGCATGCCCTCGGCAGCCCCGAACGTGCGGAGATGCTGGTCCGGGATGATCAGTTCATACGCCACGAACCCGTTGGCCGACGTGATCGACAAGCTGTGGGCATGGGAGTCGGAGGGGAAGAATCCGAGGCTGCCGAGCCCCGAACGGTAGGCCGTCTCGGTGCCGCATGTCATCCAGCGGATGTCCGCATCGCCGCTCGTCGTGAGCAGCAGATGGTGGGCGACGTGGTAACACTCGTGGAGATCGAACACCTGCGGCGGATCGACGGCGAGCCAGTGCGCGAGCCACGAGTGATGCGGATACGGCGCTTCGTGCTCCCCACTCATGGCGGACCGCGTCAGTGGGCGATGGGCTGAGAGCGGACGCGGACCCGATCACGAAGCGTTGCTCCCTCGCCGATGCGCCCCAGCATACGCGTTGTTGCGGGATCGGCCATCCGAGGGCGCGCGATCGGTCGAGGCTGCGCATGCCTGATGACATACGCGCCGCGATCGCCCGGCTACGCTGCCTGCATGGCCGGACAGGACGTGTCGGCTGCCACGCTTCCAAGGAGGCCGTCATGGACGACCGCGAGTACTGTTTGCCTGCATCATTCGCCCTCTTCACGTTGGCTGCGATCAAGGTCGCGACCGACGCCTTCGAGAGCGGCGACACCAACGTGTGTGACACCTTGGACACGATCATCGAGGCGATCGATGACTTTCGGGCGGCAGCCACGGATCGCAGCCGCCGCGAGGTCGCCTAGGTGCCGATGCGGGGGTGGTCGGATGGTGGTCGGGGCCGCGTCGGCTGCGACGAACCGGGCCCCGGCGGAAGGGCAGACCAGGAACTGGCGAACCTGAAAATTGCCGCGGCCCGGAGGTTTCCCTCCGGGCCGCGGACTTTCGTGTCGACGTCGGGCAACAGGTTTCGGTCCGACCTATCGACCCTCAACTCACTTGGTGGCGACCATCCGGCTCACCGGGGCGTCGGTCGAAGCCGAGCAGTCGGGGGCCGCACCGCAGGCCGGCTCCGCACCGCAAGCGGGCTCCGCACCGCAGCCCGGCTCGCAGCAGCCGTTGCCGGCATCGCAGCCCGGCTCGCAGCAGCTGTCGCCGCAGCAGCTCGCCTTCCGGCACTTCTTCGCGGCGTGGATCGCCTTCAGAAGGTCACGGATGGGGGTGTGCTTCTTCCGCACGCCGCAGCAGCCAGCAGCCGCACCGCAGCTCGGCTCGCAGCAACCGGCACCAGCGTCGCAGGCCGGCTCGCAGCAGCCGTTGCCGGCGTCGCAAGCGGGCTCAGCGCAACCGTTGCCAGCGTCGCAAGCCGGCTCGCAGCAGCCGTTGCCGGCGTCGCAGGCGGGCTCGCAGCAGCTATCGCCGCAGCAGCTCTTGTGCTTCCGCTTGCACTTCTCGAACAGGCCCTTCAGGCCACCGAACAGGTCGTGCTTCTTCCGGCACTTGCGGGCACCGCAGCAGCCCGCACCGGCGTCGCAGCAACCAGCACCGGCGTCGCAAGCCGGCTCGCAGCAGCCGTTGCCGGCGTCGCAAGCGGGCTCCGCACATCCGTTGCCGGCACCGGCGTCGCAGCCCGGCTCACAGCACCCAGCACCGGCGTCGCAGCCGGGCTCACAGCACGAAGCACAGCCCTTGTGGCCGAGCATCCGGTCAAGGAGCTCGAAACCGAAGGACTGGCTACAAACGGTCACGCTGAGGACCAGCGCACCGAGATACATCATACGCTTCATCGAGCCACATCTCCTTTGCTTGTGAATCACCGGTGTGCTCGTCCCGCTCGCGACGCTCTCACCCCGAGGTTGTGATCCACGAACTTTTTTGCGACAGGCCTGTCGAGCCATTCCGTGACTCGAAGAATTTCAGGTTGCTGCCGCCCCCTGGTTGCCCGACGGGCACGGTGATGCCCCGGGGACGAGAGGGCTATCGGCGGTGTTCACGAACGGGCTTGAACACGCCCCACGGTTTTTTTGGCCGCGGTTGGGGTGGTTCCTGTCGCGGAAACAGTGCCGCGCGGACCGCCTCTGACGAGGGTGCCGCGCGGCACCCTACGACCCGTACCGCTTGACGGCAGGGCCGTGCCTGACCGGCACCGCTTGCCAACCGGGCGGCCGGTGATGGCAGACTTTTCCGCCCACGCCCGGCGCGTCCGGGAACGTTGACAAGGTCCCCGCGACCGGTACACTTCGCCACCGACTCTGGTGGTCGGCCGATCGCAGCTGCGATCGGTCGGCAAACAGGGAACTCCGGTGAGAATCCGGGACGGCCCCGCCGCTGTGTTCGGGCGATGTTCGGCCCTGGGAAGCCAGGTTCGAACGAGAGGGCGGTCGCATTCGAGCCATTGTCAGGCTCTTTCCGCCGCCGGCGGAAGGGCGGGCGAGAAGGCGTGCGGCCGGCCGAGCTCGTGAGTCAGAAGACCTACCAGGTGTCATGAGCTTGCCGGACCGCGAGGGCGGAAGGGCGGGCACGGTCGCGCGGGCGGCCGGTCGCAATCGTCACCGAAGGATTCGCTCCCGACGCGCCACCCCCCTGGCTCATGCTGCGCACTGGCGTGCGCGCGTGGGCGGCCAGGAAGGCGCGTGTCGGCGGGCGGCACGCGCATGGAACGCAGGGCAGGCTCCCGCTGCGGCATCTCGCTCGTGGAGGTGCTCGTGGTCGTGGCCGTGATCGCCGCGCTCGTGGCCCTGCTCTTGCCGGCCGTGCAGGGGGCGCGGGAGGCGGCCCGGCGGACGGTCTGCCTCAACCACCTTCGCAACGTCGGCTGCGCCCTCCACGGGCACCTGCTGGCGCGGCGGCGGTTTCCTGTCGGCTGCCTGGAGTGGCGGACGGGCTGGACCCCGGGGCCGCGCCGGTGCTTGGCCTGGTCGGCGGCGATCCTGCCCTGGCTCGAGGCGCAGCCGCTCTTCGAGCGGATCGACTTCACGCGGTCGTTCGACGATCCCGCCAACGCGGCGGCCGCCGGCACGGTCGTGCCCGTCTACCTCTGCCCGTCGGCCGACCGCGGCGGGGGGCCCGCCTGGATGGGCCGCAGCGACTACGGCGGCCTGTGCGGCGAACGGATCGCCTCGCCCAACAATCCCGAGAAGGGTGTGCTCGTCCACGACCGCGCGTTCGCCGAGCGGGAGATCCCGGACGGGCTTTCGAAGACGATCTTCGTCGGGGAGTGCAGCCGCGGCGCCTGGCCCGACGGCCAGTGGCTCAACGGCCGCAACCTGTTCGACCAGGCCTCTTCCATCAACTGGCCGACCTGGGAGGACGAGATCCGCAGCCGCCATCCGGGCGGCGCGCAGGCGCTGTTCGGCGACGGCGCCGTCCGCCTGCTCGACGAGTCGACCGATCTCAAGGTGCTCGCGGCGGCGTGCACGCGGGCCGGCGGCGAGGTGACCCCGTTTCCAGGAGCTGTTCCATGACGACGCGTCTTTCCGCAGTGCTCATCATTCTGGCCGGC
>CAMCPF010000152.1 GCA_945876515.1 Candidatus Kuenenia stuttgartensis | reverse complement strand
AACCCCGAGCCACGCGACAGTCTCACCGCGGGGGACGGTCGTCGTCCATGGTGCGGATGTACTGCCGTAACCGCTCCAGCTTTCCCGCCGACGTCGCCCTCCGGGCTCGTCGGCTCGCGCCTGCGGCGATCAGGATCGCCGCAGGCCATCCGTGAGGGGTTCGCCCTCCAGGCTCACCGCGGGGGACGGTCGTCGTCCATGGTGCGGATGTACTGCCGTAACCGCTCCAGCTCATCGCTGACGTGGCGGAGTTTGAGCATATTCTCCACCCGCTTGACCAGCTCGACGCGGTTGACGGGCTTGGAGAGAAAGTCGTCGGTGCCCGCCTCCACGGCCCGCTCGATGTCGCCGAGTTCACCAAGCGCCGTCACCATCAGGATCATGATCGGGCTGGTTGCCGGATCGTCCTTCAGCCGCTGGCAGACCTCGAAGCCGGAGAGCTTCGGCATCATCACGTCCAAGAGGATGACGTCCGGGTGGAAGGCCGCCACCTGTGCGAGCGTGTCGGCCCCATCCACGGCCGTGGCGATCTCGCAATCGACGTCGGCCAGGTAGGCCTCGAGCAGCTCGCGGTTGGGTTCGTTGTCGTCGGCGATCAGGACGCGGGACCGCCGCGGGGTGGTGGCAGCCTCGGCCGGCGTGGGGCTGGACTTGGGCATCAGGGCCGCTCTGGGGGAAGGGAACCGGGCCGCGGGTCGCAGCCCGTCAAGAAACCTCGAATAGCGACTGGCTCTTCACGATCGCCAGGTCGTCGGGGAACGTGTGGAACGTCTGCACGAACATGCCCCGGGGCCGGGTCTCGACGTCGATCCAGCTGACCGCGCCGAGCGACAGTCGCCCGCCCGACTCGAATCGATGGAACAGGCCGCGCCGGCTCCCCGCTGCGACCAGCTCCTCCTGGAACGACCAGAACAGTTCCGAGGCGATCGACTCCAACTGGAAGCAGGTCTGGTAGCTGACGCCGCCGCGGCAGCTCACGCGGTCGCTGCGTTCGCCGCCGATCCGGTGCGAGAGCAGCCGGCGCCGCTGCGGGAGCGGCTGGCCGACGCCTGTCGCGACCTCGGTGAGCGTCAGGCCGCCGTGCCGCCAGGTGACGACATGGCCGCCACGGGTGATCGCCATCGTGACCGCGTAGCCGCCCCGATCGAACGACCGCGATCCGCACGGCTCGAAGAGTTCGGGATGGAGCGACCGCCCAAACAGCTGGAAGACCAGTTCGCCGGCCTTGGGTCGGAGGGAGAGCACGATTCGATTCGCTCCAGGTCGAAGGCCCCAGTATACGGCCGCCCCGTGAACGGCAACAAAGCGGTCAGCCAGCGGCTTAGCCGCGAAGCCCGACGAGAATGTCGTAGGCCGCGTGGGAGCCGGCGGCGATGCCGAATCCTCGGGCCTCGAACAGGATCGCGAAGAACACGCCTGCCAGAAAGCGGAACGTGAAGCTGTGGAGATCAAAACTGTCGCCGAGCGGGCCGACGTAGTGCGCGAGGCTGAAGAGCACGCTCGAGCCCGTCACGCCCCACGCAGCAGCCGGCACGGGGCCGGCTCCCAGGCGGGCCGCGATCCAGGTCACCGCCGGCAGCAACAGCAGCCGGAACAGGACTTCCTCGTACAGTCCTGCGCCGCAGAAGGCCACCAGCCGGGCCACGATTCCCGCGTCGAGGGCGAACGCGAGCGGCCAGAAGCGGTTTTGCAGGATCGCGATCCCGAACAGCACGGTTGCCCAGAGCACGCATTCCACGGCCATCCCTCCGAGCACGCCGGGGCTGAACCGCCACCGGTCATGCTCGATGTGGTGCCAGGCCAACAGCCCCACGATCGTGAGCACCGGCAGCAGGAAATACTGGCCGAAACCGACGTGGTCAAGCAGCGTGCGGAGCCAGACGTCCGCCCCGTTCCGAGCCGTTCCCCGGCCGAGCAGCAGTACACCCCCTTCGTATGCCAACACCAGGGGCAGCGCGAACACGAGGCTGGTGAGCGGCCGACGTGAAATGTTCCAGTAGGTGTCGGGCGGCGGCCCGGCTTCGTCGCTGAAATCACCGGATTCACCGGGCTCTTCCGGAAGCAACGCGTCCGCTGCCGCATCGAAGGCCGGGTCGAAGGCATGGTTTCGCAGCCGGGCCCGCTCATCATCAGGCGGCAGTTCGCGTGGATCGTCCCAGGAAGGCATGGCGCGGCTGAACGCGTTGAAGACGCTCGGTCTCGAGGGTCTGCTTCGCGAGGAAGTTCGGGTTTTCGGCGGATGGATTTGCATAGCACATCATCCGCGAGCGGCCAGGGCAATGCTGGCAGTGCTGGCGCAAAAATTTTCTCCTCAGCGCACGCCGCGTTTCGGCGAAGATTCGAGCGTCGCGCGCGAGACGGCGTGCGGGTGCTTGACAGAATCAGCGGCAGCCACAGAATGCCGGACAGTTGATCGCGGCAACGAACGATGCAGCGATCAAACCGAATCGGATGAGTTGTCCGAGCGAGCCGAACACGTGAAGTTTTGGGGGGCGACGACTTGAGGGATCGACAGTCGACGGCCTTGGTCGTGGCCTGGATGTCCCCCCCGACTTCACCGTTCGGCCGCGGGAGTCGCGGGATTTGCAACCGCGCGGGACTGCCACGGTAGAATCCGGCGTCACGAATGTGCGCGGGGTCTGCGATGGCACGATGCCTGATCGGCTGCGGCTCGAATCTCGGTCAGCGGCGTGAGCAACTCGACCGCGCCCTGGAACTGCTCGGCTTCATGCCGGGGGTGGAGGTCGTGGCGGTGAGCCGGTTTCACGAGACCCGCCCCGTCGGCGGGCCTGCCGCGCAGGGCGCCTACCTCAACGGCGCGTGCCTGATCGAGACCGACCTGCCGCCCCATGATCTCCTGGGCGCGTTGTTCGCCGTCGAGAACACGCTCCATCGCCGCCGTGACCACCGCTGGGGCGAGCGGACGATCGACCTCGATCTCCTGCTCTACGACGACCTGGTCGTCGAGTCGCCCGAACTCACGCTCCCCCATCCGCGGATGGCCACGCGGAGGTTCGTGCTCGAGCCCTGCGCCGAGATCGCCGCGGAACTCCGCTATCCCCCCTCGGCCTGCACGATCCGCGATCTGCTCGACAACATCTCCGCGCCGCATCCGCTCGTCGCGGTGGTGGGGGTGCCCGGCAGCGGCGCACCGGAGGTGGCTGCCGCCGTCGCCGAAGACACGCTCGCGCGGCTGATCCGCGCGCCTGTGCCGATGTCCATGGCCGAAACGTCACCGCTGCGGATGCTCGAGACGGTCGTCGCCTGCCGGCGACCGTTGCGCGCCGAAGCCTGGGAGGACGATCCGCACGGCACGGTGGCCGACTATTGGCTCGATGCCCTGCCGGCGCTCGCCGTCGAGCAGATCGCGGAGCACGACTGGCCCGCCTTCGCCGCCGAGTATCAACGGCTCGCTTGCGACGTGGTCACGCCGCACGTCGCGATCTTCCTCCGGCTCAGCGGCGCCGAACTCCGCAGCCGGCTCGCCTTCCGTTCGGGGCCGGCGGCGGTCCACAGCGACGTGTTCGCCGATCTTCCGGCCGCGCCGCCGGCGGCGGTCGAGGGCGTCGCGGCGGGGCTCGAGCAGTTGCAGGCCCGCCTGGAGCGCCGGCTGCGCTGCCCGGCCGACCGTTGCCCCCGGGCGCCGAAGGCGGTGATCACGATCGATGCCGACGATCTCGCCGGGGCCGCGGCCGAGGCGACGGCCGCCGTCGAGGCGATGCTTTGATGGCCGCGTCGCCGCCTGCGATCGAGGTGGTGGCAGACCCTGCGGTGCTGCGGGCGGCGGTGCTGGCG
The DNA here is from genome assembly GCA_945876515.1 of Candidatus Kuenenia stuttgartensis. GTDB lineage: Bacteria > Planctomycetota > Planctomycetia > Pirellulales > UBA1268 > QWPN01. The sequence goes on along the minus strand of CAMCPF010000152.1, from coordinate 3,504 downwards.
GCCCGGGCCGACGGTCGCCGCGTGGGCTTCGTGCCGACGATGGGAGCCCTCCACGCCGGACACCTCGCGCTCGTCGCGCGGGCCGCGGCCGAATGTGACCTTGTGGCCGCGTCGATCTTCGTCAACCCGACGCAGTTCGGCCCCGGTGAAGACTTCGAGCGATATCCGCGGCCGGTCGTGGCCGATCTCGAGGCGCTGGCCGGGGCGGGGGTGCGCTGGGTCTTCGCACCGCCGGTCGCTGCCATCTATCCGCCGGGCCACGCCACGCGGATCGTGGTCGATGGGCCGGCGGTCGGCTTCGAGGGGGCGGTCCGGCCCGGTCACTTCTCCGGCGTGGCGACCGTGGTCTGCCGGCTGCTCCTGGCCGTGCCGGCCGATGCGGCCTACTTCGGCGCCAAGGACTGGCAGCAGACGCTCGTCGTCAAGCGGATGGTGTGCGACCTGGGCCTGCCGGTCGAGGTCGTGGTCTGCCCGACGGTGCGGGAGCCCGACGGGCTCGCGCTGAGCTCCCGCAACGCGTATCTCTCGGCGGCCGACCGCCGTCGGGCCGTGGCCCTTCAGGAGAGCCTGGCCCTGGCGGCGGAGATGTGGCTGACGGAGGCCCCGCTCGCGGTGATCGAGGCCGCGATGCGCGACCGCCTCGAGGCCGGGGGCGTGGCCGTGGACTACGCCGCGATCGTCGCTGCAGACTCGCTCGAATCGGTCACCGCCGGAAGCGCCGCCGTGGCGCTGGTCGCCGGGCGGCTGGGCAGCACACGGCTGATCGACAACCGGCTCCTGCCACCCCGCGGCGAGGCAGGCCGATGAGATCGACGCTGTTTCACATTCCGCGGTCGATCGCCTGGGGCGATGCCGCGGTGCCGCTGTTCGGCTTCGGGATCCTGCTGGTGGCCTGGGTCGTGCTGGGCGGGGCGTGGTTTGTGCGGATCGCGAGCCGGGAGGGCCTGGCCACCGCCGGGCGGCAGCTCGGCCTGCCGCTGGTGGCCGTGGCCGCGATGCTGGGCTGGATCCTGCCGCTGCTCGACGATGGCGCCGGCATCCCGGTGCGGGGCTACGGCGTGATGCTGCTCGTCGCGGCCGCCTGCGGCACCTGGCTCGCGGTCGTGCGTGGCCGCCGGGTCGGGATCGACGCCGACACGATCCTCGCCCTCGCGACCGAGGTATTTCTGTGGGGGCTCGTGGGCGCACGGCTGTTCTACGTGATTGAGTATCACAAGCAGTTCTTCGCGGCCGGTAAGCCGCTCGCCGAGTCGCTCCGCGACGTGGTCAACATCGCAGCCGGTGGCCTGGTCGTGTTTGGCTCGCTGCCGACCGCCGCCTGGGCGGCCTGGCGGTTCGCGCGGCGGCGGGGGCTGTCGCTGTTCGAACTCGCCGATTGCGTCGTGCCGGGCATGCTGGTGGGCTTGGCGATCGGCCGCGTGGGCTGCTTCCTGAACGGCTGCTGTTACGGCGGCCCCTGCGACCTGCCCTGGGCCGTGTCGTTTCCAGCCGGCACCGAAGTGGCCGCGAAGTATCCGGCGGGGCCCGCGGGTCCGAGCGTGCCCGTGCATCCGGCGCAACTCTACGCCGCGATCGATGCGGCCCTGCTGGCGGCGCTGGCGGTGGCCTGGACCCCCCTGGCCCGTCGCCCAGGCGAGGTGCTCGCGCTCGTGCTCACGCTCCACCCGGTCTCGCGGATGCTGCTCGAGGAGATCCGGGTGGACGAGCCGCCGGCCCTGGGCACGCCGCTCTCGATCTCCCAGCTGGTGTCGTTGGTGCTCCTGGCGCTGGCCGCGGCCCTGTGGTGGTGGATCTCCCGCCAGCCCGTCCGGCCGGTGGGGGCTGGGCCGGGAACTTTGCCTGGCCGGGCGGCATCTCAATCAGGAGCGTGGTGAAGGGTGACCGGGCAGCCGGAGAGCAGCGTGGCCGATCCGACCGCAGCCGACGGGCCATTGGTGGCCCGGGCGGCGGCGGGTGACCCCGATGCATTTCGGGCGCTCGTCGAGCGGCACGAGCACCGAATCGTGGCCTTGCTGCACCGACTCTGTGGCTGCCCCGAGCAGGCGCTCGACCTGGCGCAGGAGACGTTCCTGTCGGCTCAGCGTCACCTCGGATCGTTCCGGCACCAACGCAGGTTCTCGACATGGCTCCACGCGATCGCCGTCAATCACGCCCGCGCCGCCGGCCGGCGGCGGCGGCCCGGCGTCTCGCTGCAGGCGGTCGCGGCCGACGGCCGCCCGCTGATCGCCGAGCCGCTGGCCGATCTGCCCTCCGTGTCGGCGGGCTTGGAGCACGCGGACCTCTCCCGTCGGATCGCCGCGGCGCTCGAGCGGCTCGACGCCCGCTACCGCGAGGTCGTGGTGCTCGCCGACATGCAGGATGCCAGTTACGAGGAGATCGCCGCGACGCTCGACGTCCCCGTGGGCACGGTTCGCAGCCGACTGCATCGCGGTCGCACCGAACTGCGGGCGCTGCTCGCTACGCCCTGAGATCCCCGATCGCTTCCCCGCTCAGTCAGCCAAGCCGATGACCAATCCCAACGACCAACCAGCCCACCCGTCGCTCCGCGACGATGATCCGCGGATCAGCGAATGGATCGACGGTCGGCTTTCACCCGCGGAGGCCGCGGAAGTAGAGCAGGCGATGCTGCGTTCACCCGCGCTTGCACGGCTCGTGGCCGACCTGCGGGCGCTCAAGCAGGCGGCGCGGCAGGTGGTGGCCGTGACGCCGCCGGCGGGGTTCGCGGAGCGGGTGATGGAGGTGATCCGCTCCGGAGGCACCGAAACCGTGACCGCCGCCACGCAAGCCGATCGCGCTGTCGAGCAGGAGTGGCGGCAGCTCGAGACCGAACGGATCGCGGACGAGCGAGCCGAGGCCGAGGTCGATCGGGCAGAGGCGGCCGATCAGAGGATAGAACTGGCGAGGTCGTCCGCGAGCCAGGGTTGGCCATGGCTGACCGTCGTGGCGGCGCTGGCCGCCGGGCTCCTCGTGGCGGTGGTGCTGAACCGACCCGATGGCAGCCCGCGGGAAGTCGCCCGGGTGATGCCCGAGGTGGAACAGGAGAAGGCCGTCGCCACTCGAAAGGCATCCCCGCCCGCCGCCGAGGCCGAGAAGACATTGGCGGTGGTTGCCGAACCGGGCCGCCCGGCCCTCCGGCAGTCGGCCGCGACCAACGACCCACAGGCCGTGGCGCTGCCGCCTGGGGAGCAGGCCGACCGGATGGCCGATGCGGTGCAGGTGGAGCCAGCCGACCGAGCCCGCCCGATCGAGGAGAAACTCGGTCAGGCCGAACGCGGGACCGCCCTCGCTCGCAATGCCGAGCGGGAGGCCACCGCCGCGGCGTCGGCCCCACCCGCCGCCGCACTGGCCCGATCCCGGGCCGAGGGCGCCGCCGCCCCGCCCCTGCCGGTCGTGGTGACGGTGGGGTCGTGGACGGAGTTCGACCGCCTGCTTGAAGCCCATGGCGTCGAGGCCAAGCTGATCGACGACCGGGCCGACGCAGCTGGGGCGGACAAGGCAGGTGCC
>CAMCPF010000151.1 GCA_945876515.1 Candidatus Kuenenia stuttgartensis | reverse complement strand
GACGCCACTCGCCCCGCGCCGTGATCCCGGCAGGCCAGTGGACCACCAGCGGCGTCGCGATGCCCCCCTCGTGGTTGAAGTGCTTGTACTTTCGGAACGGCGTGTTCTGGAGGAAGGCCCAGCTCTCTCCGCAGAACCAGTCGGAGCGGGCCGCGGTCGGATCCCCCTCGGTGCGGCCCCGCGGCCCCGCTTCGGCGTTGCCGCCGTTGTCGCTCATGAACAGGATCAGCGTGTCGTCGAGTACGCCCCGCTGCTCGAGGCCGTCCACGAGGTCGCCCACGGCTTTGTCCATCCGATGCACAACTGCCGCATAGACGGCCATCAGGTGGTCGAAGCGATCCTGCTCCTCCGGCGCGAGCGACTCCCATGCGGCCACGGCCGGCGGACGCGGGGAGGGCGTCCAGCGGTCGTCGAGCAGGCCGAGCTTCCTCTGCCGCGCGAGCCGCTCCTCGCGGAGGGCGTCCCAGCCGGCCTTGTAGCGGCCGCGAAACTTCGCGATCTCCTCCGCTGGTGCCTGGAGCGGGAAGTGGGGCGCGTTGTGGCCCACGTAGAGAAAGAACGGCTTCTTCGCGGCAATTGCGTCGTCCACGAACTTCAGGCCGAAGGTGGTCCAGAGGTCGGTCGAGTACCAATCCTTGGGGAGCCGGGAATCGTCGGCGGCGATCTTCTGGCCGTCGAGCCAGAGGTCGCATCGCGGTGAGCCGGCCTGATAGAAGCCGCCGGCGGCGGCGTTGAGGCTGCGATCGAAGCCGCGGTTCCAGGGGGCCACGCCGTGGTTCTGGCCGACGTGCCACTTGCCGGCGATGCTCGTGTGGTAGCCGGTGCCGCGGAGGGCCTCCGCAATCGTCACGCACGAATCGCCGAGCCGGCCCCGATAGCCCGGCAGCCCGGAGTCTTCCACCATGTGGCCGACGCCCGCCTGGTGCGAATAGAGGCCCGTCAGCAGGCTGGCCCGCGTCGGGCAGCAGCGGCCCGTGTTGTAGAACTGCGAAAACCTGAGGCCGCCCGCGGCGAGGCTGTCGATCCGGGGCGTGGGAATCTCGCTGCCGTAGCAGCCGAGGTCGGAGAAGCCCATGTCATCGACGAGGATCACGACGATGTTGGGTTTCGGCGGCGTGGCCCCGGCGACGGTCGCGAAGCTCGCCACGGCCGCCACCAGGATCGCGAACGGAAGGGAGACGGTCTGCATGGCCTGCTCCTGGAGGAACGACGACTAGTCTCGAACCGGCACGAGCACCAGCCGCCGCACGTCGGCAACCTGCTTCCCCGGAACCGCGGTCGCTCGGAGCACCAGCGTACCCGGCCCGGCGGGCAGGTCGATCACGCCGAGAGAGAGCGGGCGGAAGTCCTTGGAATAGCCTTCCTGTCGGCGCGGCACACGGTCGTCGGCTCGCTCGAGCGGCGGATCCCAGCCGGGGGCGACCCGGCCCGCGACCGCCACGTCGCCGCACGACAACTCCACGGTCGCGCCGGCGTCTGCTGCCGGGCAGGTGTACCAGAGGATCGCTTCGTAAGAGCCCGCTTGCTTCACGTCCACGCTCCAGCTGATCGCATCCTCGGCCTTGTGCCAGGTGGTGAAGAACGAGCTGTTGGGCGCCTTGCCGCTGCGGGTGATGCCTCCTTGCGACCGGCCGTCGCGGGCGGGCAACTCGGTGTGCGGGGCGCCGGGAAAGCCGACCGGAAACGGCTCGGCGGGCTGTCGCCGGGCCGGCTCGAGCACGTCTCGTTGCCAGTCGGCGGCGATGGCCCGGAGGCGGGCCGCTTCGGTCGGTTCGGTGGCGGCGATGTCGCGGGTCTGCCCGGGGTCGGCTTCCATGTCATAGAGCCTTCCCTGAGCGTCGAGCCGGTGTTGTCTCGTGCGGACGCTCACCTTGCCGGCCCAGGCGGCCACAATCCCACGCGCGGCGATCGCGGCAGCGAGATCGGGGGCCTGAGGCGCGTCCGTGAGCAACGGCGACACGTCGATGCCATCCAGCGGCTTGCCGGCCGGGATTGGGACGCCGGCCAGGCCGCAGATTGTCGGCAGCAGATCGATTGCGCCGGCCACCTCGGCCATGCGGGTGCCGGCGTCGATCCTCGCGGGGTAGCGGATGCAGCAGAGGCTCCGCACACCACCGTCGTCGGTCGAGCCCTTGCGGCCTCGCATCCCGCCGCACCAGCGGCTGCTGTTGGGACCGTTGTCGGAGAGAAAGACCACGATCGTGTCGCGGCTACGGCCGGTGCGGTCGAGCGCCGCGAGCAGGCGGCCCACGTTGCGGTCGAGGTTCTCGACCATCGCCAGCGCCGCCCGGGTGAAGGCGAGTTCCTCGGCGTCGCCCTCCGGGCCGCGACGCGTGATCTCCCGAGCACGAAACCGCTCCCAGTCGGCGTCGGGCACGCTCATTGGTGAGTGGGGCGTGTTGAAGGCGAGGTAGCAGAAGAAGGGGCCTCCCGACTGCCGCTCGACGAAGCCGATCGCGCGGCTCGTGAGGTCGTCGGCGAGGTAGCCCGAGCCCTTGATGAACCGCCCGTCGTGCTCGATCTCGGCGTCGAAATAGTCCGCCCAGTGTCCCTCGGTGAAGCCCTCGAAGGTGGCGAAGCCCCGGGCCCGCGGGTGGAGCGGCCACTGGGTGCCGTTGTGCCACTTGCCGAAGCAGCCGGTGGCGTAGCCGGCGGCCGAGAGCAGGTCGGCAAGGGTCCGCTCGTCGGCGTTCATTCGCTCCTGACCGAGCGAGACACCGCGGACGCCGGTGCGGGGGTAGGAGCGGCCGGTCAGCAACTCGGCCCGGGTGGGTGAGCAGACCGGCTGGACGCAGAAGGTCTCGAGCACGGCCCCTTCGCGGGCGAGCCCGTCGATCGCCGGCGTGGAGAGGGAGGTGTTGCCGGTGAACGAGAAGTCGCCCCAGCCGGCGTCGTCGGGCAGGATCACGACGACGTTGGGCCGCGGGGTGGCGGCGCGGGCAGGTGTCGCCGTGACCCACGAAAGGCCGGCGATCACGAGCACGAGTGCGGCACCAATCCGCATGGTGGCGAGGTTCCCCAAGGGAGCGATCGGGCGGCGATTCGCGGCAGTATGCCTAGGCCCGGCGAACCGCACGAGGGGTGACCGGGTGCTGCCCGTTGACGCGGGGGGCGGTAGACTTTTATTGGTTGTTCCGTAGCGGTACTGCCGCTCGCATCCACCCAGCCAAAACCCCGTCGGAAAGCCACCCGGTCATGGAACTGCCCGCTTCGCCCCAGGCCCGGATCGCCGCGCTCGGCCTCGTGCTGCCTCCCGTCGGCAAGCCGGCCGGAGCCTATAAGCCCTGTCTCGTCGTGGGGTCGCTGGCCTACGTCTCGGGGCATCTGCCCTTTCAGCCCGACGGCACGCTCCTCAAGGGCCGCGTCGGCGACGGGCTCGATGCCGACGCCGGCAAGGCCGCCGCCCGGCTCACGGGGCTGGCGATCCTGGCCACGCTCGTGCACCACCTCGGCAGCCTCGACCGCGTGGGGAGGGTCGTGAAGCTGATGGGGCTTGTGAACTGCCCGGCCGACTTCACGCAGCATCCCCATGTGATCAACGGCTGCAGCGAACTCTTCGCCGAGGTCTGGGGGCCGGATCAGGGCGTGGGCGTGCGGAGCGCCTTCGGGGCCGGGTCGCTGCCGTTGGGCGTGCCGGTCGAGATCGAGGCGGTGTTCGAACTTACTTGAGCGACGGTGGTCGCGGTACGCGGGGGGAAGGTCATGATCAACGACGTCCGCCAGCATCGATGGCCGCGCCTGGCCCGTCGGGCCTCGGGAAGCGTGCTCGGCCCGAGCGCGTTCACCCTCGTCGAGCTCCTGGTGGTGAGCGCGATCATCGCCCTCTGGATGGCCCTCCTCCTGCCCGCCGTGCAGTCGGTGCGGGAGTCGGCCCGCCAGGCGGCGTGCAGCAACAACATCCGCAACCTCGCGCAGGCGTTCGAGCAGCACGCCCATGCGATCGGGCACTTCCCCACCGGGGGCTGGGGGGACCGCTGGACGGGCCACCCCGACCGCGGCACCGGGTCGCGTCAGCCCGGCGGCTGGACCTACAACGTGCTGCCGTACTGTGAGCAAAAGGCCGTCTGGGAGCTGCCGCTCACCGATCCCGGTGGGCCCAATGCCGGGGCCGCGAAGATGATCCTGGTCGGCCTGCCGCTGTTCAACTGCCCCTCGCGTCGAGGCTCCGACCGGTATCCATCGAATCGGCATCCGGGAATGCACGGCTACGGCAGCATCGCGCCGGCGGACGGCCGCCTGCCGAAGTGCGACTACGCGGCCAACGGCGGCGACCGAGCCCACAACCAGCCGAGCCTGGTGAACAGTAGCTGGGCATGGGTCGGGCCCTCGACCTTCGCCGCCGGCGAGGCCGCGCTCGACCCGGCCGCCACCGACGGCTGGCGGAAGCTCACCGACGGGGCGACGGGAATCGTTTTCTGCACGAGCATGGTCAAGCCCGATCAGGTGCTCGACGGGCTCTCGAACACATTTCTGGTCGGCGAAAAGTATCTCAATCCCGATGCCTATTTCACGGGCACCGACGGCGGCGACAACGAGGGCCTGCTGATGGGCGACAACCCCGACATCTCCCGGTTCAGTGCCTGGGCGCCGCAGCAGGATCGCAGGGGCGTCGGCAACTACGGTTACTTCGGCAGCGTGCATGCGAACGCCTTCGGCATGGCGTTCGCCGACGGTTCGGTGCGGCGCATCGCCTATGACGTGAACGCCGACCTGTTTCGCTGGCTCGGCAACCGGCGGGACGGCCGGGAGCATTCCAGCTCGGGCCTGTAAGTCCAGCCGGACGCAGAGCATCCGTCAGACCACGATCACGTCGTTGGTCAGCGTGCCGATCCCGGAGATCGTGATCGTGACCCGGTCGCCGGCCTGGAGTGTGAACGACTCGTCGGGCACCACGCCCGTGCCCGTCAGGAGCACGGCGCCATGCGGAAACGACTGCGACCGCCCGAGGTACGCGACAAGCTCGGCGAACGAGCGTTTGAGCCGGTCGACGCCCGTGGAGCCCGTAAACACGTCCGCAGCCCCGCGGCGGATCGTCACGTCCACCGTCCAGCTGCGGGCCTCGGCCTCGGAGGATCCGAGCACGATCCAGGGGCCGAGGCCGCAGGACCGATCGTAGATCTTTGCCTGTGGCAGGTAGAGCAGGTTCTCCCCCTCGATGTCACGGGAACTCATGTCGTTGCCGATCGTGAAGCCCACGAGGTCGCCCCGCGAGTTGAGCACGAGGGCGAGTTCCGGCTCCGGCACGCTCCAGGTGGCGTCGGTGCGGATGCCGATCGGCTCGTTCGGCCCCACCGCCTTCTCGCCGAGGGCCTTGAAGAAGAGTTCTGGCCGCGCCGCCTCGTAGACGCGGTCGTAGGCGGTGGCGCTGAAGTCCGACTCCTCCATCCGGGCCGCCTTGCTGCGCAGGTAGGTCACGCCCGCCGCCCAGACTTCCTGGCGCTCGATCGGCGATAGGAGGGCGACCGCGTCGAGCGGGTGGGACACCGTGGAAGCCGCGGCCAGGGCGCGGACGGCCACCGCCGGGTTGGCCGATTCGAGCAGCGAGCTGAGCGAGCCTGCCCCGAGGGCGGTGAGATCGACGACGCGGGCCGCCTCCACCACGCCCACACGGGGCAGGTTTGGCGACGACGGCAGTCGGAAGCGGCACAGGCGGACGGCTTCGGACGGGGGCATCGGGCGGCTCTCCGACGGCGGGTGTGTGGTGGGGCTTCGTCCGCGGTAGTCTGCCGCAGCGGCCCGCCGCCGCCCAGCCACCCGAGAAGTCACAGCCCGTGCTCGATCCATTCTCCAGCGACGACGAGGGCGTGTTTGACGTCCGCACCACGGCCGCGGGTCCGGCCGGCTCGCTGCCCCTCACCGAGGCGATGCTGCGGGAGAGCCCGAGCGGCGACCTGTTCGGCCTCTCGCAGAACGTCGGCATGGGCTGGAGCCCGACCGCCGCCGCCGACCGGCAATTCCTCGTGCTCTCGACCCAGGGGGGGCTGCGCGCGCCGGATGGCTCACCCGTGGCGCTCGGCTACCACACCGGCCACTGGGAGATCGGCCTCTTGGTCGAGGCGGCGGCGCGGGAACTGCGACGGCTCGGCACGATCCCCTTCGCCGGCGCCTGCTCCGACCCCTGCGACGGCCGCACGCAGGGCACCGCCGGGATGCTCGACAGCCTTCCGTACCGCAACGATGCCGCGATCGTGCTCCGGCGGCTGGCCCGGTCGCTGCCCCGCCGCGAGGGCGTGATCGGCATCGCCACCTGCGACAAGGGGCTGCCCGCGATGCTGATGGCGATCGCCGGCTTGGGCGACCTGCCGGGCGTGATCATGCCCGGCGGCGTCACCCTTCCGCCGGCGGTCGGCGAGGATGCCGGCACGATCCAGACGATCGGCACCAGGTTCGCGCTCGGGACGATCACGCTCGAGGAGGCGGCGGACCTCGGCTGCCGGGCATGCGCGTCGCCCGGGGGCGGCTGCCAGTTTCTAGGCACGGCCGCGACGGCGCAGGTGGTGGCCGAGGCCCTCGGCCTCACGCTGCCGCACGCGGCGCTCGCGCCCAGTGGCGAGCCGGTCTGGCGGGATCTTGCGGTGCGGTCGGCCCGGGCTGTGGTCGCGCTCGCCGACGCGGGAACCACCACCCGGGCGATCCTCACGCCGGCGGCGATCGCCAACGCGATGACCGTGCACGCGGCCTTCGGCGGCTCGACGAATCTGCTCCTGCACGTGCCCGCGATCGCCCACTCAGCCGGGCTCCCCCGGCCCACGGTCGACGACTGGATCGCCGTGGCCCGCCGTACGCCCCGGCTCGTGAGCGTGCTGCCCAACGGGCCGGTGCATCATCCGACCGTGCGGGTGTTCCTGGCCGGCGGCGTTCCCGAGGCGATGCTCCACCTCGACCGGCTCGGGCTGCTCGACACGTCCGTGACGACGGTCACGGGCCACTCGCTCGCCGAGCAACTTGCCCGCTGGAAGGCGAGCGAGCGGCGGGCGCGGTTTCGCGAGATCCTGCGACAGGTCGACGGCGTCGATCCCGACGATGTGATCCTGCCCCCTGAGCGGGCCGCCGCCCGGGGTCTGCGGGGCACGATGGCCTTTCTGCGGGGGAGCTTGGCGCCGGAGGGGGCGGTCTGCAAGGCGACGGCGATCGATCCGGCCGCGTTCGACGCCGCCGGTGTCTATCGCCACTCGGGGCCGGCCCGCGTGTTCACGAGTGAGCGGGCTGCGATCGCGGCGATCAAGGCAGGTACGATCCGGCCGGGCGACGTCGTGGTCCTCGCCGGGATCGGCCCCTCGGGGACCGGCATGGAGGAGACCTATCAAGTCACAGGCGCTCTCAAGCAACTCCCTTTCGCCCGCGAGGTGGCCCTCGTCACCGAC
>CAMCPF010000150.1 GCA_945876515.1 Candidatus Kuenenia stuttgartensis | reverse complement strand
TTGCAGCCCGTGAGCGTGAGGAAGATCTGAGCCGGGCTGCCGCCACCCTCGCCGCGGCCCGGGCCCTGGTGACCCAGGCAGCGGCCGCCCCTGAGGCCGAGCAGGCCCAACTCCTGGCCCGGCGGCGCGAACTCCTCGAAGGCCTCGTCGAGATTTACGCTGCCCGGCCGCACGCCGCCGAGGCTGTCACCGAGGCCCGCACGCTGCTCGCTGCGCAGGCAGAAGTCCGACCGCCACAACCCCCTCCGGAGTCGCAACCGTGACGCCGATGCCCGACCACCCGCCCGCCGCCACCGCCGCCCGTCGCCGCGCCAGCCATACCGCCTTTGCCCGTGCCCGGGGGCTGATTCCCGGCGGCGTCAACTCGCCGGCCCGCGCCTTCGGCGGCGTCGGGGGAGAGCCGATCTTCTTTCGCGAAGCCCAGGGGCAATGGCTGACCGACATCGACGGCAACCGCTACCTCGACTACATCGGCTCCTGGGGGCCGATGATCCTTGGCCATCGTCATCCGCGGGTGGTGGCGGCCATCGAGGCGGCGCTCGCGCGAGGCACGAGCTACGGCGCCCCAACCGAGGCCGAGAGCCGGCTCGCGGAACTGATCATCGCCGCCGTGCCGTCGATCGAGAAGGTGCGGATGACGAGTTCCGGCACCGAGGCGGCGATGAGCGCCGTGCGGCTGGCCCGCGGGGTCACCGGCCGCGACAAGATCGTGAAGTTCGCGGGCAACTATCACGGTCATGGCGACAGCCTGCTGGTCGCGGCGGGCTCCTCCGCCGCCACGCTCGGCGTGCCCGACTCGCCCGGGGTGACGGCGGGCACGGCCCGCGACACGCTCGTGCTGGAATACAACGACCCGCAGGAGCTCGAGGACTGCTTTGGCCGGGAAGGCGATGAAATCGCTGCGGTCCTGCTCGAGCCGGTTGTGGGCAACATGGGACTCGTGCGGCCGGAGCCCGAGTTCCTGGCCGCGGCCCGGCGGCTCACCCGCTCGCATGGCGCGCTGCTCGTCTTTGACGAGGTGATGTCTGGCTTCCGGCTGGCGCTCGGCGGTGCCCAGGAGATCCTCGGCGTCGTCCCCGATCTCACGATCCTCGGCAAGATCGTGGGCGGCGGCCTGCCGCTCGCGGCCTACGGCGGCAGGGCCGACGTGATGGATCACGTGCTTCCGGCCGGCAAGGTGTTTCAGGCCGGCACGCTCGCGGGCAATCCGCTCGCCGTGGCCGCCGGCACGGCCACGCTCGAGGAGCTCGCCGAGCGTCCACCCTACGGCCAGCTCGAGCGGCACGGGGCGGCGCTTGAGGCGGGCTTTCGGGCCGCTGCCGCCGCGGCGGGCCTGCCCGTCTGGGTGGCGAGGGTGGGCAGCATGCTGACGATGTTCTTTCAGCCCGGGCCGGAGCCCGTGCCCGTGCGCGGCTGGAAGACGGCGAGCCGGTCCGACAAGGCCCGCTACGCCGCCTTCTTCTGGGCGATGATCGACCGCGGTGTGTACCTCCCGTGCAGCCAGTACGAGGCGCTGTTTCTCTCGGCCGCCCTCACCGACGCCGACATCGCCGCGACGATCACCGCGGCCCACGAGTCGCTGGCGGGGTAGAGGCGCACGTCCGGGCGACAGGACACCGGCCACCCCGGTGCACAGTCACCGGAGGTGAAAGTCGACCACCACCGGCAGGTGATCGCTGGCCGTCTTTGCCAGGCTGGTGCGGACCACGCGGGCATGACGCACCTCGATCTTGCCGCGGACAAACACCTTGTCGAGCGCTCCCAGCGCGAGCCAGGCCGGGAACGTGCGATACCGAGAGGCGGGGCTCGTCACCTGCCGGAAGCCGAAGGTGGCAAACCGCTCACGGCCAAGCGAGTCACGCCAGTCGTTGAAGTCGCCCACCACGAGCGTGGGGTGCGGATCGGCCGAGCGAAACAGCATGTGGCCGAGGAGCCGATCCACCTGGGCGCGACGCTCCCGCTCCGCCAAGCCGAGGTGCGTGTTGACGAGGTGCAGCAGGCCCTCGGGCGACTCGACCAACAGCAATTGGGCACCGCGGGGCTTGCGGGCTCCGTGCCGCAGCGAGATCCGGTGGCGGCTGGCCACGGGCCAGCGGGAGAGCACCAGATTGCCATAGCCCCCGCCGCCGACGCGGACGACCGGCTGAAACACCGAGTGACCGCGGAAGTAGCGGGCCAGGAGCCTGGGCTGGTCGTCATGGCCGCTGCGGTGGACGAGCCGATCCACCTCCTGGAGGCAGATCAGGTCGGGGTTCTCGGCCTCGATGCAATCGGTGATCCGGGCCAGCGAATACCGGCGGTCGCGACCGCCGATGCCCTTGTGGATGTTCCAGCTGAGGAGCCGCATGCCGTCGCCCGTCCTTCCCGGCCATTCAACGAGCCGGGCCTGATTGTACGTCGCTACAATCCGGGCCATGCATGCCCACGACGACATCCGCATCGGCACGGTCGTGCCCGCCCACGAGCACGCCGCCGCGGTGATCGCCCGGTTGCTGCCGCTCGGGTTCGAGACCTTTCAGCTGAGCTTCGGGCGGACGGTGGGGAGCTTCGATCTCGACCGCCTCGCGGGCGGCATCCGGGCCGCATTCGCCGCCCACACGCCGCCCGACGGCGTGCCGAGGCGGATCAGTTGCCTGGGCGTCTACGGCAATCCGCTCGTGAGCCCGGAGACGGTGGCCGATTGGGAACGGCTGATCGACACGGCGTCACGGTTCGGCTGCGACCTGGTGGCCGGCTTCACCGGCCGGATCCCCGGCCGGCCGGTGCCCGAATCGCTGCCGCGGTTTGCCGAGGTGTTCGGGCCGCTGGCTCGCCGAGCGGAGGAGCGGGGCGTGCGGTTGGCGTTCGAGAACTGCGACAAGCGGGGCACCTGGGACAGCGGCGACTGGAACATCGCCCACGCCCCCAACGCCTGGGACGCGATCTTCGCCGCGGTGGAGAGCCCCGCGATCGGCCTGCAGTGGGAGCCGTGCCATCAGCTTGCAAGCCTCGTCGAGCCGCTGCCTCAACTGCGGAAGTACGCATCGCGGATCTGGCACATCCACGGCAAGGATGCGACCGTCCGCTGGGACGTGATCCGCGAGCACGGGCTCCGGGGCGGAGTGCCGTACGTGCAGCACCGCACGCCGGGGTTCGGCGACACGCGGTGGACCGACGTCGTCAGCGTGCTGCGGGAAGCCGGATGGCGCGGCAGCATCGACATCGAGGGGTTTCATGACCCCGTCTACCGCGACGTCCTGGAGACGACGGGTCAGGTCGCGGCTCTCGCCTACCTCAAGCGGTGCCGGGGCGGCGAGTTTGTGGCGAACGTGTGGTGAGCCGGCCGACCGGCGGCAGGCGTGTTCGTTCCGCCACCCTCGTGGTCAGCCGATCATCAAGACGGCCAGGGCCACGACGGCCGCTCCCACGCTCACCGGGAGGGCGGCCCACGAACCCACGAAGCCCTTGGCAGCGAGCCGGCGAGACCGCTCCTCGGCGGGGAGGCCGAGCAGTTCCTCGAGGTCGGCGACGGTGATCGGTTGGCTCACCACCATGTCGGCCCCCGCCTCCTGAGCGGAGCGGCTGGCTGCCAGGCCCGCGCCGATCATGGCCACTTTGGCGTCACCCCGCAGGCCGCCGAGCAGTTCGACGAAGTCGTGTCCCGCCATGTCGTCGAGTTCGGCCGCGACGAGCCAGGCGTCGATGTCGAGGTGGCGAGCCAGTTTCATGGCCTGCGAGCCGCTGGAGCGGAAGTGGAGACCAATCCGGCCCGAACGGGCGCTGGCCGCCAAATCGCGGTAGGCATCGAACTGCGGATCGACGACGACGACGTTGGGCGTCGTCCGCTCGACCTGGTCAGCGTTCCACGTGGCCTTGATCACCATGACCTATCTCCTTGCACGCAGACCGAAAAGAAGAGCGTGTATTGAAAAGTAGAAGCCTGGGCTCAGACGAGCGAAACGATCGACAGGAACAACCCGATGGGCACCAGGCAGAGGCAGAGATCGGTACCGGTCAGCGAGCGGCCGACAGCCGCGACTGCCCTGGCTGAGCCCCGCACGTTGTGTTGAACGAAATGATTCATGGTGGGAAACTCCTCAGTGAAGGAGATTGTTCAGCCCCGTGCCTCGTCATCAGCGGCGGCCGTCTCGCCCTTGCCCCGCCGACGCATCAGCAGCGTGCGGCCGAACAGGACCCCACCGAAGGCCATCCCGGCGAGCACCAAGGCCGGGGGTTCCGGGGCCGGCAGGCCGGTGAGCAACTCGCCATCGATCGGGTGCTCCTCGAACTCCACGGCAAGTTGCGCCACCCCTAGGAGCGAAGGAGACGCAGCAAAGGTTTCGTCCTCGCCGGCCCAGGCCAGTGAGCCAGCGGCCGATGCACCGGAAAACGCCTCCCAGCCGCCATTACCGAGCAGGACCGTCTCGAGGGCTTCGGCTCGAGCCGACATCCCAGCCGTTGACGCGACCAAAACCGCGGCGACGAGAGTGATGAAGTGCTTGTGCATGGCTCAGAATCCTTCGTGACCTGGGGAGGACGAGTCGCCAGACCCGTGCCGGACGGGGCCAGAGGCCTCTTCCAACGCCTGGAAGCAGTGCAAGCGGCGCGCCGTTGACGGTAAGACACGGAAAAGTCGTCATCTCAGCCCGTGCAAGTGATTGCCAGCACGAGACTTAGGCCACCCAAGAACGGGATTGGCCTCCGGCCAGGCCCCGGCCGATGGGGCGAATCACGCCGCCCAGGTTCGGCTGCCGTGGGGCGAATCGCCCCACCGGAACTCCGGTCTGGAGCGATTCGCTCCACCACTTCCAGGGGGGTTGGTTGGCGGGGGCCGCTTGGGTCCACGAAGCGGGGCGTCTGCTAGCCTCTCGGCCATGGAGGCGTCGTTGCAGGCAGCGTGGGAATGGTGGCTCTTCCTCTGGCCCCACCTGGTGGCCTGGGGCGTGGTGGCGATCTCGGTCCTCGCCTCCGCCCACGCCATCCTCGTCAAGCGGGACACCCGCTCGACCATCGGCTGGGTGGGCCTGATCTGGCTCTCGCCGGTCTTCGGCGCACTGGCCTACTTTCTCCGGGGGGTCAACCGGATCCGCTCGCGGGCCACGCTGTTGCGGGCCGGCGTGACGCGGGCGGCCCTGGCGAACCGGGCCGCCATCCCGGGAGCCGACCGGCTGGCCGAGGCGATCGGGCCCGATCGGGCGCCGCTGCGGTCGCTGGCCACGCTCGTCGGTCGGATCACCGACCGACCGCTCCTGGACGGCAACCGGATCGAGCCACTGATCGGCGGCGACGAGGCCTACCCGCTGATGCTCGAGGCGATCCACGCCGCCAGCCGCAGCATCGGCTTGTCCACCTACATCTTCGACAACGACCCCACGGGCCGGCAGTTCGCCGACGCCCTCACCGCCGCAGCAGCCCGGGGCGTGGAGGTGAGGGTGCTGATCGACGGCATCGGCTCGAGCTACACCATCCCCTCGATCGTCGGCGTGCTGGCCGCGAAGGGTGTGCGGGTGGAGCGGTTCCTGCCCACGAGCGTGCCGATCTACTTCCCCTCCGCCAACCTGCGGAACCATCGGAAGATCATGGTGGTGGACGGCAGCATCGGCTTCACCGGTGGCCTGAACATCCGCGACGGCTGCTGGCTGGCGCACCAGCCGCGGCACCCGGTCCGCGACATGCACTTCCGCCTCCGCGGGCCGGTGGTGGCCCACTTGCTCGAGGTGTTCACCGAGGACTGGGCCTTTGCGGCCGAGGAACAGTTGGCGGGGCCGGCCTGGGCGCCGGGGCTCGCGTCGGCCGGCATGACGCTCGCCCGCGGGATCCGGTTCGGACCCGACGACCCCGACATCGGCCGGATCAAACTCGTGCTGGTGGGCGCCCTGACGGCGGCGCAGCGGTCGGTGCGGATCATGACGCCCTACTTCCTGCCCGACGACGCGATCTGTCAGGCCCTCGACGTGGCGGCGGCCCGGGGCGTGCAGGTGGACATCGTGCTGCCCGAGCAGAACAACCTCGCCCTGGTCGGCTGGGCCTCGACGGCGCTCCTCTGGCAGGTGCTCGGCCGGGGCTGCAACGTCTGGATGTCGCCCCCGCCCTTCGACCACACCAAGCTGATGGTGGTCGATGCCGCCTGGGCGATGTTCGGCAGCGGCAACTGGGACGACCGCTCCCTGCGGCTCAACTTCGAGTTCAACGTCGAGACCTACGACCGCGACCTAGCCGGGCGGCTCGACCGCCAGATCGCCGACGTCATCGCCCGCAGCCGCCGCAAGACGCTGGCCGAGGTGGACGCCCGCAGCCTGCCCGTCCGGCTCCGCGACGGCATCGCGCGGCTCTTTTCCCCGTACCTTTGACGGTCGTTGCGGGTATCGACGGCCCTGCGTAGATTCCGGGGATGACGCCCCTCACCGCACCGCCGGCGGCCGACGCGATCGACAGCCTGCGGGCGATCGGCCGGGAGTTCCACGGCCGGGGCTGGTCGCTCGGCACGAGCAGCAACTACAGCGTGATCCTGGGCCGCGAGCCCTTGGAGCTGCTCGTGACCGCCAGCGGCAAGGACAAGTCGGCCCTCGGCCGCGACGATTTCGTGCGGGTGGACGCCCAAGGCCGCGTGATCGACGGCTCGGACCGCCGCAGTTCCGCCGAGACGCTGCTCCACTGCACGATCGCCGAACTCATTCCCTCCGTGGGCGCGGTGCTCCACACCCATTCCCCCTGGGGCACGATCCTCTCCGGGGCCGATCTGCCGCCCGGGGCGGCGGCGGGGAGCCTGCGGATCGCCGGCTACGAGATGCTCAAGGGGCTCGAGGGCGTCACCACCCACGACACCCACGAGGACGTGCCGATCTTCGCCAACACCCAGGACATGCGGGAGCTCTCGGCGCGGATCCGCGAGCGGTTCGCCGGCCTCGACTTCGCCGCCCCCGGCCGGCCGCCGCTGCACGGGTTCCTGATCGCGAGGCACGGGCTCTATACCTGGGGTCGCGATCTGGCCGAGGCCCGCCGGCACATCGAGATCTACGAGTTTTTGTTCGAGTGCGTGGCCCTCGCCCGCACGCTCCCGGCCGCCGCGACCGCACTTCGACAGCCGCACCAGCAGTAACGAATCGCCACCACGGCCCGCCCCTGACCGGTTTCACTCCCGGAGAAACGCATATGGCCATCGTCACGGTGCCCGCCGAGGCCCGCCGGATCACGGACTCGGCCGAGATCAAGCAGTTTCTCGCCGACCACGGCCTGCACTACGAGGTCTGGCCGCTCGAGGACCGCGTCGATCCGGCCGCCCCGGCAGCCGAGATCCTCGCTGCCTACGACCCGGAGATCGCCGAGCTCAAGGCTCGGGGCGGCTTCGTCACGGCCGACGTCATCGACGTCTATCCCGATACGCCCGGGCTCGACGCGATGCTCGAGAAGTTCAGCAAGGAACACAC
>CAMCPF010000149.1 GCA_945876515.1 Candidatus Kuenenia stuttgartensis | reverse complement strand
TCGAGAGCCTGGAAGCCGGTTGGCTGCTTGCCCAGTTCCTTCTGCACGTCCTTGAGAACCCGCTCGTAGCGCTTGGCGTAGGCTTCGCCCCCGAGATCGGGATAGAGCTTGCGGGTCATCGCGATGGCGGTCTCGGCCGTCGCGAGCCGCGTCTGGCGATCCTTCTCCTTGCCCGGCAGACGGGCGCGGGCGAGCAGGCACTCGACCACCTGCAGCCGCGCGTCGAAGAAGGTGTCGCGGTTCTGCTGCGTCTTCTCGCCGGCGCCGTCGAGGCCCTGGCGGGCCACCTTGTTGGCGATGTTGCCCCAGCCCCAGATCACGATCGGCTCCGCCTTACGGCCACTGGCCGCCTCCCGCAACAGCGAGTTCGCCTGCTCCGCGTCGCCAGCCTTGGCGGCGGCCTCGCCGGCCGCCTGCAGTACTTCGGCGGCCATCACCTGGGCCTCGAGCGAGTTCTGCCGCTTGGCGTCCGCCAGGATCCAGTCCATCTGCTTCTGGGCCTCCTCCCAGTTGCCGAGCACCTGGTAGATGTTGGCCATCTTCAGCCGGATCGAGGGCTCGAAGTTCTTCACGTCGGCGGCATCCGTTTTGGCCAGCAGCTTTTGGTAGACGTCGGCCGACTTCTTGAGGTAGGCAGACGCCTTCGATGGCGGCACGACCGCGCCGGTGCCCTTGCCCGAGCCCAGCGTCAGGTAGGTGGTGGCCACCCACATCTGGGACGTTGGCTTGGGATCGCGGGCGGCGATGCCGTCGAGAAACGTCTCGAAGCCGGTCAGGATCTTCTCGGCCCGCTGCCTCACCTCGGGGCTGGCCGCCTTCTCGCCGCTGCCGAGGCTCTCAAGCTGCGACTGGAGATCGCGGCCCATCGAGAGATACATGGCCGTCAGCTTGGCCGATGCCTCCTCCCCTTGGCCTGCCACCTTCTCCAGCCCCACCATCGCCTGCTGGGCCTTGGTGAAATCCTCGGTCTGGATGAAGAGCCGCAGGGCGAGCGTGAGGGCGGCCTCGGCGAGCGGTCCCTGGGGGAGGGCGGGCTTGTCACCGGCCACGAGCGTCCACGGGCCGTAGACCGGATGCTGCATCAGCGTGGCGGCCCGGGCGTCGTCGTTGTCCTCCATCGCAATCTGCACCCGCGACAAGGCGCCGGCGATGGCCAGTTGGCCCATCGGGGCGGGGGGCAGCGCCTTGATCTCGCCGAGCCCGGCCAATCCATCGTCGAGCGCCTTGGCCGCCGTAGATCGCCAGCCAGCGATCGCGGCCTCGTCGGTGCGGTCTGCCGTGTCCTGGCGGCGAGCTTCCTGGACCTCCCGCCACAACGCCATGCCGGCCCTGAGTTGAACCTCGGCGCTGCGGGGGGAACTCACCGGCACCTGCTGGATGATCGCCACCATCGACTTCGGGTCGCGGGCCGACGCAGCGGCCCCGATCGCGATCACGGCGGCGTCGGCGCTCTCCGGCTCGTCGGGCCAGGTCTTCATCACGATCCCGGCGAGCTCCGCGGCCTGCTTGCGGGCCTGGTCGCGGGCCTCGCCCTCGGCCTTCTGCGCCGCCTGCTGCCAGGAAGCCATGGCGATCTTCGCGGCCTGGCGGCTGCCCTTGGCATTGGGATACCGCTCGGCCAGCATCCGGCCGATGGCCGCCGACTCGGGGAACTTCCCGGCTTCATACAGCAGGAACGTGAGGTAGTAGCGGGCCTGGTTCACCTCGTCGATGGTCGCGTCCTTCAGCGACTCGTCGGCCGCGGGATCGCCAGACAGGGGCTTGGCGATCCCCGCCAGCTTGAGGGCCTCTTCCAACTTCGCGACCGTTTCCGTTCGCGCCTCGATGGCCGCCTTTTGGGCGGCCGCCTGCTTGGCGGCGTCCTTGGCCGCCAAGGCCGCCTTGGCCTCGCCCGCATGCCCCTGCATCGTGGTGAGCGCGACTTTCGCCTCGTCGAAGGCGGCCGCGAAGGTCCGCTCACCCTCCTCGACCACCTTGCCGAGTTTGGCGGAGAGATCGCGGGCCTCGTCGGCGAAGTCGGCGTTGGCCTTGGCCACCTCGACGGCCAGTTTCTTGGCGTCGGTCTGCAGCTTGGCCCGTTCCGCCTTGAGCTTGGCATCCTTGGGGTCGAGGGCGTCGGCCTGACTGTCGAGGATCTTGGCGGCCCGATACTTGAAGCCGAGCCAGTCGGCGTCGAGTTTCGCCCCAGGCAGGCGGCTCACATCCTCGAGGGCGAACTTCCGAATCGAGACGTCGAACTTGTCGTACTTCTTCTCGGCAAGCAGGCACTCGAGCAGCGTGTTGGCGGCGCGGGACCGCAGCAGGATCGCGAGCGGCTGCTTCTGGTCGAGCATCGTGATCGGCAGCACCGTGTTGGCGGCGACTTCCCACTTGCCCAGCATCGCGTAGTTGCGGCCCTCGTAGTAGCGGGCGAACAGGCCGCCCCCCTTGGTCGGATACTTGTCGGCGATGTCCTTGAACAGCGTTGCCGAGGCGGTCAGCGTGTCGGTCCGCTCCTTCGACTTCTCCGGGTAGGCCTTGGCCTTCTCGAAGAGCGCGGCGGCCGCCGTCAGCCGCGTCTGGATCAGCTTGCCACGCAACGCCTCCTGCTCGGCCTCGAGTGCCTCGAGTTCCCGCCGCTGCTGGATCGTGAGTCGGGCCGGCTTGGCGGATCGGGTGGGCTTGGCCTTGGGCTCGGGCTTCTTGTCGCCATCCTTGCCCTCCGCAGCTTTCTCGGCGGCCTTCGGCTCGTCCTCCTTGCCGACCTGCTTGAGGGCGGCGATCCGGGCATCCACTTCCCGCAACACCTTTAACACCGCGTCCTCCGCGTTGGTGACGGTCGTGATCGGCTCCCCCGGCTTCGCGGTGCCCTTGAGGCTCTTGACGGCCTCGTCGAAGAACTTGACCGCCTCCGCCTCGAGCGTCTTGCGGTCGGCGCCGGGTCGATTGGCCTGCTCGGCCTTCGACCGGCCACGCTCGACGAGCAGGCTGCCCTTCTGCGTGTAGGCGGCAATCGCCTGCCGGCCGTTGGGCTCGCCGGATTTCAGGAATGCGTCGAGCGAGGCCTGGGCTTCGTCGAGCAACTTCGCCCGCTTGGCGCTGTCGGCCTCGGTGCGGCTGACGCCGATCAGGGCAGCGGCCCGGCGGAAAGCGGCCTCCCGCTTGAGTTCCTTCGAAGCGGTCGGGTCGGCCTCGACCCGGGCCAGCACGGCCAGCGTGACGTCGGGCATCTGTCGGTCTTCGAGGACGTCGAGCAGCGCCCGGGTGGCCGTGTCGGCCGCGGTCTCCTTGGAGGAGTCGGCCGGCTGGGCGACAGCCGCCGCGGTCAGCGTTACCAGGAGCAGGAAGGAGCAGGGGAGGATCGCGCGCATGGTGCCTCAACCGCCGGCAAAAAAAGGGAAGAAGTTTTATTGTGAGACCGGGCCCCGGCCCCGTCAAACGAGCCGCGCCTGGTCCGCTACCGTCCCACGCGCAGGCTGCCGGCCTGCCGTTCGATCACGCGGCAGAGCGTCTCGCCGAACGGCGTGACGTCGCCCCGGTCCTGCCAGCGGTCGGCGAATGACGCGAGAGCGGTGATCGTGGTCCGGGGCTGTGTCATGTGCGGCGAGCCGCCAGCCAGATCTCCGAGCGTGGCCGCGAGGACGAGTTCGCAGCCGTGCGGCGACGGGAGCGAGGCCGTCTGGTCGCCGCCGGTTCGTTCCACGGCCTCGAGTCGGGCCGCGGCTCCGGCCGGCGTTCGCCAGGACAGTCGCGCCGTTGCCAAGCCGACCAGCCCGGCCTGCCTCGGCACCACCTCGTAGACCGCCCGCACGGTCTCGCCCGCGTGGAGATCGAGGGTGGAAGGGGGCGAGTCGGCGAGCGACTCCACGACCGACTGGCGATGGCCGACCAGCCGATACGCCGCGACCCGCTTCGGATCGAATCGGACCTCGAGATCGCACTGCCTGGCAACGAGCGTGTCATCGCCGGTGACCTGCCGCAGCAGATCCCGACGGATGGCCACCGCATCGAGGCTGGTGCGGCCGAAGGTCGGGCCGGCATCCCGATCGGGGGCCGGCGTCGCCGGGTCGAGAACCACGAATCGCATGCCTTCCGACGGCGTGCTTGCAAACGGATCCCCACCCGCCAGGGCGAGGGAACGGTGCCACGATGAGAGCAGATCAAGGACGCTTCCGCGGCACCGATCGAGCGTGGCTCCGTGGGCGACGACGACGGTGCGTCCAGTGAGCAACCTCGCCTCCCGGGCGGCATCGACGGCCGCATCGAGGTCGGATGATGCCGCGGCCGGGAGGGCCTCCCAGTTCACGGCCGCGGCGGCGAGGGCGGCCGGCGCGGCGGCGCGGAGCGCCACCCGGGGCCGCGGCCCGCAGAGCACGACGCTGATGCGGTCCCGCGGCTCGAGCCTGCCTGCCAGTGCCGCGACGCCGCGGCAGATCCGCGGCCAGGCCAGGGCGTCGCCCGCCGCTGCTTGGTCGAGGATCAGGGTCGCCTCGAGCGGGGCGTCGCGGTCGCGGCCGACGCCGGCCGCGAAGGCCGCCGCTTCGAGAAACATCGTGGGCCTGCCGTCGAGGCGACGGCCAGAGCGGACGGCGACCACGCCGAGCCGAACCGGTTCCGTTCCCGAACGCACGAGTTCCGGAGGGGGCGGCATGGCGGCGAGCAACTCCTCCGCGCGGATGCGGTCGGCGACGCCCCTCAGGCGGCGGTCCGTCTCGCCCCGCACCACCCGGTCGAAGCCGGCCGTGCCGAGCGTTAGCGGAGGCCGATCGATGGCCAAACTGGAGTCGGCGGCGGGATCCACGAACGGTGACTCACCATGCGTCATCTCGAATCCCAGGTCGAACGCGGCGGACTTGGGAACTTGCCGCCGGGTGTCGCGCGGCAGTTCCACGACCGTCATCGCCGTCGGCGCGGTGGCGGCGGCCAGGGGAACCGCCGCTCCGCGCACCCGCAGCGGCCCGGTGGCCGGCGGCGCGGCTGGCGAGTCATGAAGCCGATCCGGGGCCGAAGGGACCGATTCGTTCGCCGGAGGAATCGCCCGCTGAACCGATGCCACGGCCCGCTCCGGCCGCCCGCGGTCCGCAGGCCCGGCCCTGTCGTCGGCGGCATTTCGGTCTGCGAGCGCGGGCGAAGCGGTGAGGGATTTCGATTCGGCCGCGGCTCGGCGAGGTATCGGCGTCGCCTCGATGGCGTTCCGGGCGCGACCGTCGCCGGCGGCGACCGTCGGGCCGGTCAGACCCGGGCCCTCGAGCCAGTGGGACATCCGGGCTCCGGCTACCGCCAGCAGAAACGCCAAGCTGAGCGCCGCCGCCACCCGGCCCGCTTCACGCACCATCCTCAGGCCGCCACGGGGCTGCCGGGTCCCAACGCTCGCAGCCGGGCCTGACAGCAGCGTCGGCCCGCCGCGGCCGGTGGCGAACCGCGTCAGATCGACGACGCCGTTGCGAGCCGGAGCGTCGGCGGCCCGAGCCGCCACCCGAACACGATCAGCCAGGCCTGGCGGCACCGCGACGGCCCCCAGCAGGCGGTCGACCGCCGCGTCGGCGAACAGCGCCTCGGGGGTCAGGGCGGCGCGGAGACTCTCCGGCAGCGGCACCCGCCGAAGGTCGTCCTCGAGCTGGCGGTCGGCA
This sequence comes from Candidatus Kuenenia stuttgartensis, assembly GCA_945876515.1. Taxonomy (GTDB): domain Bacteria; phylum Planctomycetota; class Planctomycetia; order Pirellulales; family UBA1268; genus QWPN01. Next base: position 1,819 of record CAMCPF010000149.1, on the reverse strand, counting down.
TCAGTCATGGCGAGAGGAATGTTCGTGGCCCGGCAACGCGTGGCCGTTGGTCGAGGGAGCCGGGTCGAGCAAAAAGCCCCGCAGCCGGCTGCGGGCCCGACTGACCCGCGAAAGCACCGTGCCCAGAGGAATCCCCTGGAGGTCGGCAGCCTCTTGGTGCGTCAGTTCGCCGACGACCACGAGCAGGAGCGTCTCCCGTAGTTCGGGCGGTAGTTTGTCGAGCGCCGCCTGCATCGTGGCCGACAACTCGTCGCCGAAGGGATCGGCTTCCGCGCGAGCCGGTCGGTCGAGATCGGCCCCCGCAGCGACCTCCCGCGTCTCCCGGCGCCGCCAGTGGTCGGCGACCCGCCGCCTCAGGATCGCCAGCAGCCAGGCGCGCTCGCTCCGGGAGCGGTCGTAGAGATGCCGGCTCGTCCAGGCGGAGCGGAAGGCGTCCTGCACGACGTCTTCGGCATCGTGTCCATTGCCGAGCAGGCGATACGCCACGCGATACAGAACGGCGACGTGATCGGCCACCCATCGGTCGAAGGCTTCGCCGGTCGAGGAGGAAGCGGGCATGGGAGAGACCGGAGCCCCTGCGAGTGCCCGGCCGGGCACCGTGCCCGACCAAGGACAAGTTCACCCGCGGGAGCCCTCATTATTCCCCGGCTGGGCGAAATCCGCTGGTTTTCGACTGCAGTCGGGGGGTCAGTGGGCCGACCGGCGGGGCCGGCTGGAGGTCGCCAGCCAGCCCGGCAGCCGCCCGGCGGGAGGCAGCTTCACGACCTTGGCCGACCGCATCCCGGGGCACTCGAGCACGCGGGCGATCGCCGTGGGCGACGGCTCCTGGTCAAGATTCAGCACGCCGATCGCGTCGCCGCCAGGCATCGCCCGGCCGACCGTCATCTGGGCGATGTTGATCCCCAGCTCGCCGAACACGGTGCCGACCGCCCCGATGATCCCGGGCACGTCCTGGTGGGTGAACACGAGCAGAATGCCGTCGAGGTAGGCCTCGAGCCGATGACCCTCGAGCTGCACGAGCCGCGGCATCGAGCGACCGAAGAGCGTGCCAGCCGCGCGGTGCACCCGATCGCCCGAGACCAAATCGACCGCCACCACCGAGCTGAAGGCCCCCGGATCGGTCCGGCTCTGCTCCACAAGCTCGATGCCGCGGTCCCGCAGGAGCACCTCGGCGTTGACGATGTTGACGTCCTCGATCGCCCCCTCGAGGAGCCCCGCCGCGAAGGCGGCCGTCACGAGCCGGGTGTTGCGGCCGGCGATCTCGCCGCGGTAGGCGATCGAGCAGGACCGGGGCTGACCGGCATCGAGCTGGCCGACCAGGTGGCCCAGCCGCCAGGCGAGGTCGAGGAAGCCCCGCACGCCCTCGAGCGCCGCGGGATCGATCGGGGCGGCATTGACGGCGTGGCGGATCGCACCCGTGGCCAGGAAATCGACCAAGAGGCCCACGCCTTCCACGGCCACCTGCGACTGGGCCTCCTCCGTGCTCGCGCCCAGGTGCGGCGTGACCAGCACGCCGGGCATCCCGAACAACGGGCTGTCGGTGCAGGGCTCCGTCTCGAACACGTCGAGCGCTACGCCGCCGATCACACCTCGCTCCAGGCCGGCCACGAGCGCCGCCTCGTCGTAGATTCCGCCACGGGCGCAGTTCACCAGCCGCACGCCCTTCTTGAGGATCTCGAGTTCGGGCATCCCGACCAGTTGCCGGGTCTCGTCGGTGAGTGGCGTGTGGACCGTGAGGTAGTCAACCTCCGGGAGCATCGCCCGGACAGCGTCGAACAACTCGTTGCCCAGCTCCGCGGCCCGGTCGGGCGCCAGGAAC
>CAMCPF010000148.1 GCA_945876515.1 Candidatus Kuenenia stuttgartensis | reverse complement strand
CGACGCCGAACACCGCGTGGAGAATGCCCGTCGTCGTGCCGGCCATCGCCCCGGCCACCATCCCCCCGACCGTGGCCACAGCCGGATCGAAGCCGGCCGTGAGCAGCACGGCCGTCACCACCGCCCCGAGCGTGAAGGAGCCGTCGGTGGTGATGTCGGGAAACGAGAACAGCTTGTAGCTCACATAGACGCCGAGCGCGACGAAGGCGAGGGCCAGCCCGAAGGTCCAGGTGGAGAGCAGCGTGATCATGCGTCGCCTCCGGGCAGTGCCAGCGGCGCGAACCAGCAGCGGCCCCGGACCAACTCACTCATGCCGCTGCCGAGCACCGGCCGGTCGTCGACCATGAGATGCACGACGGCCACGGGCTCCGAGGCCGCAAGATCGGCCACCACCGCGGCCAGGTCGGTCGCGGACCGCTTGAGCGGCCGGTGCGGAAACACGACCGCATGCAAGTGGCCGCCCACGTCGCCGCGGCCGAGCGGCGCCACGAACTCGCCCCATGGGCCGCCGGCCGTGCCGGCAGCCCGCGTCACGACACCCGCCACGACGGCTGTTCGCCCCGCATGCACCGGCTCGCGCGAGAAGCAGAGCCAGCGGGCGGCCGCGGTGCTCGAGCCGGCGAGCGGATGGTCGGCGGGAGTGGCCTCGGAGAGGGGTCGGATCAGTTCGGCTGCCACCAGCGCATGCACCTCACCGGCGACCACGACCGCGAGCGCCTCGGCCCCCGTCTGTTCGATCAGGGTGGCGGCGAGATCGGCCACGCCCACGCTCGGCGCGTCGCCGACGGCCTCGAAGCCGGCCCGCCCCGCCGGCAGCCCCTCCCAGACGAGCCCCGTCAGGAGATCGATCTCCGGCACGAGCGCGCCGGAGCCGATCAGGTAGTCCACCGCCGCAAACGCCCGCGGCGGACGGTGGAAGACCGCTCCACAGACGGCGAGCACCTCACCCGCCGTGTCGGCCGGGGCCGCATCGTCGGCGACTGCGGCGATTCCGAAGGCGAATCCATGCGGCTTGAGGGCGATTCGCTCCCCCCGGTGACCTGTCCCGGAAAGCGCTGCAGACGAGCCGACCAGCCGCCCCTTCAGGCCGCCGGCAGGCGGCGGTTCGAAGCCGATCAGCCGCACGCCCACAGCGTCGATGTCGCGGACGGCTGCTACCGCCGCCGTGGCTTCCCCTGCCGCGCGGGACACGGGCCGCATCAGGATCGCGTCGAGTCGCGTCAGTTCCAGCACCTTCCGCACCGGGCCGCTCGCGACCCGGACCAGGCATTCACCCCCGGCCGTGCGGGCCTCCCGCTGCGTCTCGAAGAGCACGCGAATCCCGGCGGAACTCAGGAACGTCACGCCGGCCAGATCGAGGGAGATCCGATGCTCGCCGCGGCGGACCTCGCCGGCCACCGCGTGCCGCAGTTCACCGGCCGACTCGGCATCGAGCCGGCCCACGACGGCGAGTTCCACGCCGTCTTCCTGCGGCACGCGCTCGATCTGGATTTCCATGCGGCGGCGGGGCGTCTCGCGGGCTGACTCAGGCGGTGATCAAGAGCATGGCCGAGGTCGTGAGTATATCGACACGGTCTCTTCGAGCGCGACGGCAGGCGACCAGTAGGCACCTGTGGCAGTCACGTGCCACAGAAGGTCCGATACTTGCCGCAGCCCGGCGGCGGCCCGCCTCGATACGGCTCGTTGGCGGCCGTCGCCGTGCACGGGTCGCGGAGGGCATCCAGCAGCCGCTTGAGCGGCCCGCGATCGCCCCCCTCGGCCGCGGTGAGTGCCTCTTCGACACGATGATTTCGCGGAATCACGAGCGGGTTCGCCTGCCGCATCCGGGCGGCGATCTCGGCGGCCGGCGCCGGCTCCCGGGCCAGTCGCGCCCGCCAGGCGTCGGCCCAGTCGGGGAAGGGCAGGGGAGCGGCCGACGCCTGGCCGGAGGCCGTCGCCTGCACCGCCGCCGTGAGGCCGGCGAAGGTTGCGGTAAAGTCCGCGCCCGCGCGGTGCATCCGCTCGAGCAGCTCGTCGAACAGCGGCCGGTCGCCCGCCTCCGCCGTGGCGAGGCCGAGCTTGGCCCGCGCCCCGGCGAGGTGGTGCCCCGCGAAGCGATCGGGGTAGGTGTCGAGCACGCCCCGGGCCCGCTCGATCACCGCGTCGCCCTCACCCGGTATCAGCGGCAGCAGGCTCTCGGCCAGCCGCGCCAGATTCCAGTGGGCGATGGCGGGTTGGTTGGCGTAGGCGTAGCGACCGTGCTCGTCGATCGAGCTGAACACCGTCGCCGGGTCGTAGGCATCGAGGAAGGCGCACGGCCCGTAGTCGATCGTCTCGCCGGAGACCGCCATGTTGTCGGTGTTCATCACGCCGTGAACGAACCCGACCAGCATCCAGCGGGCCACGAGCGCGGCCTGCCGTTCCACGACGGCCTCGAGAAAGGCGACCGGCCGGTCGCCGGCGTCGAGATCGGCGAGCTCGGGATCATGACGCGCGATCGCATGCTCGAGCAGTGCCTCCAGCAGGTCGCGGCGGCCGACCGCCGCGGCATACTGAAAGGTTCCCACGCGGATGTGGCTGGACGCGACCCGGGTGAGCACCGCCCCGGGCAGCGGCGTCGTCCGCATCACCACCTCGCCGGTGGTCGCCACCGCCAGGCTGCGGGTCGTGGGAATGCCCAGGGCCTGCATCGCCTCGCTCACGACATACTCTCGGAGCATCGGCCCCAGCGCCGCGCGGCCGTCGCCGCCGCGGGAGTAGCGGGTGCGGCCTGCGCCCTTGAGCTGGATGTCGCGGCGGTGTCCGGCCGGTGTGAGCTGCTCGCCGAGCAGGATCGCCCGGCCGTCGCCGAGGTTGGTGAAGTGGCCGAACTGGTGCCCCGCATAGGCCTGGGCGATCGGCTCGGCCCCGGGGGGCAACTCATTGCCAGCGAAGATAGCGGCCCCGGCCTCGCGTAAGAGCCCCGCATCGAGCCCGAGTTCGGCCGCCAATGGCTCGTTCAGGAGCACGAGCCCGGGCGTTCGGACCGGCACGGGATCCGCCGGCGTGCATAGCAACTCAGACAGCCGGGCGTAGGAGTTGTCGAACCGCCAGCCGACCGCCGCCATCGAACGCGTCATGCCCAGAGACTCGCGGGATACTCGCCCGCCGCGACCAATGCCTGCAGGCTCGCCTGCACCGCCGCCTTGTCCTCGGCGTAGGTGGCGCCAAACCAGTGCGACGTCGTGGGCAGCACCTCGCAGGTGGCCTGGCCCGCGTGCACGAGCGCGCCGACCGAGGTCGGAATGTAGCACTCACTCTTGAGCTCGGTGCCATGGGCCGCGAGGAACGCACGGAAGTTGTCGGCGAGCTGGGAGAAGACCCGCGGGGTGAAGCCCCACATGTTCATCGACACGGGCTCGGCCCCGGTCAGTGCCACCGCTCCGTCCTTGCCCTCGCCGCGAATCCCGCCACCGGCCGTGCGGCCCACGCCGGTGAGCTCTTGGATGTCGGCCAGGAAGCCGCGGTCGTCGGTGCGGCAGACGCCGCGGGCCACGGTGCCGTGCTCGGAGAGGGTGCCTGCGAGCGTGAAGCCGACCATGCAGTAGGCGGTGGAGTCGGCCCCGAGCGTGGCCAGCCGCCGGCCGAGGACGGCGAACGAGTCGCGGCCGTAGAAGTCGTCGGCGTTGATCATCGCGAACGGCTCGGCCACCGCGTCACGGGCACAGAGGATGGCATGGGTGGTGCCCCACGGCTTCTCGCGTCCGGCGGGCACGGAGAACCCCGCCGGCAGCCGATCGAGGGTCTGGAAGGCGAGCGCCGTCTCGATCCGACCGTCGAATCGGGCCAGCACCCGCTCGCGAAACGCGGCCTCGAAGTCGGGCCGGATCACGAACACGGCCCGGCCAAAGCCGGCGCGGAGGGCGTCGAACACCGAGTAGTCGAGGAGCGTCTCGCCCGCGGGGCCCATGGGGTCGATCTGCTTCAGGCCGCCGTAGCGGCTGCCCATGCCGGCCGCGAGCACGAGGAGGGTCGGTTTCATGTCGGGAAGATAGCAGACCGGCCTGCCGCGGCGGCGATCGGGGCGGCGTGAGGTCAGGCGGCGCGGGCGAGCCGCGGGCCGGCATCATCGGCCGACCGGACAGCCGACCGGTCGCGCTGGAAGACCGCATATAGCGAGTCGCTCAACGGCGAACGATCGAAGAACCGCATCCGGGCCACCGCCAGCCCGGCCCGGGCAGCCGTGGTCGCGAGCGTGGCGGGCGTGAAGTAGTTGACGTGGTCGGGCCAGCGGTAGCCGCACCAGCGGCGGCCGCGGACGCGCCGGCCGAGGCAGTCGTAATTCGGCACCTTCACCACCACCACGCCGTCTTCGGCAAGCCGCTCGCGGCAGCCCGCCAGGAGCGGGATCGGGTCGATCTCGTGCTCGAGCACGCAGGACAGGATCACCACGTGCACGCTTTCCGCAGCCAGCCGCTGCAGCCCTTCGACCCCGGCGGCGTGGATGCAGCGGCCGCCGTGAAATCGGAGCCGCTGATCGGCCAGCGCGGCCAGTTGGGTCGAAATCTCGATCCCGACCGGCTCGAGCCGCCCCGCGACGTCGGCCGGCAGAGCGGCGACGAGTCGCCGAAACAGGCCGCCGTCGGAGCAGCCGATGTCCACGAGCCGGATCGGACCGGTGCGGCGGCGACGGGCGAGCGCGGCCACGATGCCCACGAGTTTGTCCCGCTTCAGCCACCGTTGGCGAAACGTCTTCAGCGCCCGGCTCGCTGCGGAGATGAGCGGCTCCTGCCGCCGTCGGCGGGCCGACTCGGCGGCGTGGGTCACCTCCCAGGCGAACTCCTCCCGGTAGCGATCCTGGGCTGGCGGGTTCGCGAGGTAGACGAGGCCAGTTTCCTGGCACTGGCGAACCTGCCACGGGGCCGGAGCCACGTCGAGGGGCCGGGAATCCCCAGGGCTGTCGAGCAGCGGACAGTGGCGATCAAGAGTGAACGAGTGGTTCATGGCGACGGATCGGGGGAGATGGGGCGGCTGTAACGCCAGATGGAAGATCGGCAGCGCGCCCCCCGCGCCGCGAGCCGAGTTGACGTTCGTGCGGCGAACCGGGCCGCAGGCCGCCTTCTCACTCCCCCGAAACCGCCCAGCTACCCACCCGCGCCCCGCGTTCGGGTCGGCGGGGTGGAAAAAAGGAAACGGACGGCGCCGCGAGCGGCGCCGTCCGTCCTGTGTCGCTTTCGCGTGATTCCCGGCTCAGCCGGAGACCATCGCCTTGAGGTTCTTGAGCGCCCGCACGCGCACCTTGACGCTCGCCGGCTTCGCGGGCCGATCCTGCAGCTCACCGGTGAAGGGATTCTTGACGCCCTTCTGAGCGGGACGGGCCGGAACCTTACGCCGCTCGATCTTCACCAGACCGGGGATCGAGAAGACCCCGATGCCCGAGCCCTTGAGAGCCTTTTGGATCTCATCGGCCAGAGCCTCCATCACCGCGACCACATCCTTCTTGGGAAGGTTGGTCGTCTCGGAGATGCTCCGCATGATCTCCGTCTTCGTCATAGGCTTGTTGCCGGACTTCTTCGCCATGTGCCAAAACCTCCAAAAAATTCCAATGTGTGAGCGGCAGAAAACCCGCCGCAGGACAGTCGACGATACCCTCAAACTCGGCCATCAACGCCGAATGCGTCGCTGATTAGACGGGCTGAAGGCGAAATTGCAACCCAAAAAAACCGTCTGGCCCGCAAAAAAACGCGGTTTTTGGCCTCCGGATCGGGTTCCGAGGCGGCGGCGACGGTGACAAACCGGGCTGCGAGAGGCCGGCGGCCGGTCCCTTTTCCAGGCTGAGTTCCGGGCCTGCAGCCCCCGGTCGCGGCCCTCGCCAAACGGCCCGGTCGTGGCCGGCGGCACCACGCGAGTGATACGATTCACTCATGCGACGTGACTCTGCTGATCCCCCGCCGCGATGGTCGCAGGGGGATCGCGTCGCGATTCCCGCGCCCGTCATCACCCCGGCGGACCTTACGGCCCGACCCGCCATGGCAGCCCGCGCAACGCCCGCGATCCCGCCCGGGTCGGCGAGGTTTCAATGGCCCACCGCCATCCTGTTGGCGGCGCTGATCGTGAGCGCGTCGACTGGCGGCGTGAGGGGTCAGCTGCCCAACGTCTTCGAGGCCGTCGAGGACCAACCAGCGGTCGGTGGCGATGACGAGCCGGCGGAACCGGGAGTTTTTTTCCCCGGCGATCGCACCCGCGAGCGCGAACTCGACCGGGCCCGGCGGTTGGTCGCCGACGCCCGCTGGTCGGACGCCGCCGTCGCACTCGATGAACTGCTCGCCGGCGAGCAGGACGCATTCGTGGTCGCCGGGGCCGGCACCACCCGCGGCAGCATTCGCTCGGCGGCGGCCGCCGCGGTGGCAGACCTGCCCCGGCCCGGTCGCGAGGCGTACCGACGGCTGTTCGACGGTCGCGCGGCCAAACAGCTCGCGGTGGCGATCGCAGCCGACGACCACGACGGCATCGTGGCGGTGGCGCGACGCTGGTTGCACACGGCCGCCGGCCGTCAGGCAGCCCTGCTGGCTGGCCTGTCGCGGCTCGAATCGGGCCAGCATCTCGCGGCAGCCGCCTGGCTCGACCGGCTGGCAGGCCTGGAGGGGGCCGGTGATTACGAGCCCACGCTCAGCGTCATGCGGGCGATCGCCCTCAGCCGAACCGGCGACCAACAGGCGGTCGAGCGGATGCTCGCGTCGGCCGGCCGTCGCGGCGCGAGCAGCGTGCGGCTCGCGGGCCGCGATCTCACCATCCCAGCCGCCGACGAGGCGGCGCGGCGGTGGTTCGCGGAAACCGCGGGCGGCCTCACGGGCCGCGAACCGCAGCCGCGGGTCGGCGCCGACTGGCGGCAGGTCGGCGGCGACCCCGCCCGCGGCGGCGTGACCGCGGCATCACGACCGCTGCTCGTGCCCCGCTACCGGGTGCCGCTGGTGCGCCATCCGGATGAAGCCCGGCGGCTGGAACAGGCCCGCGTGGAGGCCGCCGACGCGGGCGAGCCACTCCTGCCCGCCGGCACGCCCCTCGCGATCGGCGACCGGCTCGTCGTGCAGACGCCGCTCGGCATCCTGGCGATCGATTTCGAGTCTGGCCGCCGGATCTGGTTGGAGGCGGCGGTGAGCGCGGCCGATGCCGAGCCGGCGGCCGCCGCTGGCTGGGCGGTCGAGCCGGCGGCCACTGCGGGCGAGCACCGGACCTTCGACGACGCGACGAGCGGCAACCTCGCGAGCGACGGACGGCTCGTGTTCGCCGTGGAGAGCCCGCCCGCGGCGCTGGCACGGGCCCGCATCTCGCCCGACGGCATCAACTTTGGAGCACTGGCGACCGCTGACGAGCCGCAACTGGCCAACACGCTCTCCGCCTACGCGCTCACGGACGGCACGGTCCGCTGGAGGCTGCCCGTGGAAGGTCACCGCGCGGGCGGCGACGCGTCGCGGCGCTGGCACCTC
>CAMCPF010000147.1 GCA_945876515.1 Candidatus Kuenenia stuttgartensis | reverse complement strand
CAGAGGGAGCGTCCGGCGAGATGGCATGCGCAGCCCCGAGCCGCAGTTCTGCGCAACGTTGCACTTGCCCGATATGCTGTCAACATAGAGCGTGTGTTCGTGACCTCACGGATGAGTCGAAGATGAGCGAGCAGATTGGCGTCGTGCTGCTGTTCGTCGGCCTGATCGCGGCCACCGTGGGGCTGTTCTGGTTGCTCGGTCGTGGGCTGGCGGTACTGTTCGGAAAGCGGCAGGCACGGCAACTGCTCGTGCCGCTGGCTTTGCTCGGCGGCGGGCTGGTCGTGGGGGCGTTGCCCTTCGCCTACCAGCATGTCTATCTGCGGATCGTGGGCCTGGGTGAGCGGGAGCGGGTGCTCGACGGCGAGCGGGCGCTCAATCTCACGGGCTGGGATCGCGACGGCTATGGGATCATCGCCCAGCGGCCCGACGTGGCGATCCTGGAGATGGGCAATCCGGATGTGACCGACGAGACGCTCGAGCTCCTCGTCGATCTTCCGAAACTTAAGGAACTCACGCTCAACGACTCGGGCGTCACCGACGTCGGGCTGGCCACGCTAGCTCAGCTCCCGGCCCTCGAGACGCTGCGGCTCGCCCGCACGAAGGTCACGCCCGAGGGCCTGCGGCGGTTTCTCGATGCGCCGCCGCAACGGCTCTCGCAGATCGACGTCTCGGGCAACGGGATTCCGACAACGATCCTGCGGCAGTGGAAGAACGCCGCCGGTGGTTCGGGAGAGCGGCGGTATGTCAACTGAACGCGAGCCCGGTGCGGGCGGTGGCTTTCGGCTCGACGAAGACGACTCCGGCGGCCTCGACAACGCCCGGTTTCTCTGTGAGGCGGCGGCGCTGGCATACCTGCCTGCGGCGGCCGGAGAGCCGCAGTTCAAGGCGGTGCTGGGGCTGGACGCGAGACTCTTCAGCGTCGGCAACACGCAGGGCTGGCTGGCCACCGACGAGGCCAACATCGTGGTCGCGTTTCGGGGCACGGAGTCACCCGCCACGCTCGACGGCCTGAAGGACATCCTGCTGACCGACGCGATGAACCTGCTGGTGGTGCCCGAGGGGCGGCTGGGCCACGACCTCTCGGCCGCGGGCGTGGGGGCGAGGTTTCACAAAGGCTTCGCCGACGCGATCGCCGACATCTGGCCGCCCTTGGCCGAGGCGATCGAGGTCGAGTTCAAGCGACGTGACCGGCCGATCTGGCTGACCGGCCACAGCCTCGGTGGCGCACTGGCGCTGTACGCGGCGTGGCTGCTCAAGCGACGGTTCGTTCCCGTTCACGAGGTCTGCACGTTCGGGGCCCCGATGATCGGCAACAGGGTGGCCTGCGAAGCCCTCAGTCGGGAGTTTGCCGGAAAGATCTTCCGCTACGTCAACGGCCGGGATCCCGTGCCGAAGCTGCCCACGATGTCACTGGTGGCCAATGAGTTCGTGCACGTGGACACCGAGCGGCTCGTGGGGCGGGATCCAGTCACGCGGCTGACCGACCTGCTGGGGGCCGTGGCCTCGAAGTCCGTCGGCGGCCTGCTCTCCGGCACCCTCCTCGACGAGGCGTGGGGCACGCTGAATGCCGAGGTCGCCAACCACTTCCTGGACCGCTACCGCGAGCAGCTTCGCGGCTGAGGGGCAAGCACGTGGCCCAGGGCAGCGTGAAAACCCTCCCCGGCGAAGTGCTCGTCTGAGTTGGCGGTCAATTCGCGGTTATTTCGCCGCTGACGGTGCGGTTTCCCTGGTATACAATCGATTCAAGCGCCTGTTTGAAACGGGCCATAGGTTTGCGAGGGAGCGGCCGTAAACGCTGCGAAAAGTGACCATGATCGATCAAATTGCCGGTGAAATCGCGACCGGGCCGGCTGCCAAGAGTGTCGCTCGTAAAGCTGCCGGCGAGAAGTTCCCGACCGACGACCCCAAGGAACGGATTCTGCTCGCGGCGGGGCGGGAGTTCGCCGAAAAGGGCTACGAGGCGGCCACCGTCCGCGACATCTGCCTGGCTGCAGCCGTGAACCTCGCGGCCGTCAACTACTACTTCGGCGACAAGAAGCGGCTGTACATCGAGAGCGTCAAGCACGCCCACGAGGAGCGGGTGCGGCAGGTGCCTGAGCCCCGCTGGGAGCCGGGCACGCCGCCCGACCGCAAGCTGCGGGAGTTTCTCGACAACACGCTCGAGCGGATGCTGGGTCTCGGCCAGCCCCCCTGGCAGGTGCGGCTGATGCTCCGCGAGGTGCTGCAGCCGACCGAGGCCTGCCGCGAACTCGTCGAGGATTACTTCCGCCCTCACTTCCAGATGCTCGTCTCAATCCTCGCCGAACTGGCCGCGGGCCGGCTCGACGAGCCTCGGCTGCGGCGACTGGCGGTCGGCGTGATGGGGCAGTGCTTCGTCTATCGGGCGGCGGGCGACGTCGTCGGGATGCTCGTGCCGGCCGATGAACTCGCGGCTCTCCACACACCGGCGGACCTCGCCGACCACGTCACCCGCCTGACACTCGCCGCCCTCGGGGCGGGTCCGACGCTGACAGCCCCCTCCTTTCCCGGCTCGGAGTCGTTTCGGGCATGAACATCGTGCGCACCGTCGTCGGCTGGCTGACGCCGATCCTGATCCTCGCGGCCGGGTTCGCCGTGTTTCGGTTCCTGGGAAGCCAGCCGCCTCCCGAGCGAAAGCAGGTCGATAAGCCGGCCGCTGCCCCCGTGCGCGCCGTCGAGGTGGTCCGTGAAACCGGCGGGCTCACGATCGAGCTCGACGGCGTGGTGGTGCCGCTGCGCGAGGTGACGCTTGCGGCCGAGGTGCCGGGCCGCGTGCAGTTGAAGACGGATGCCTGCAAGGCGGGCCGGTTCGTAACCGCGGGCACGCCGCTCTTCGAGATCGATCCCCGCGACTATGCCTTCGAGGTTGCCAGGCTCGAGAGGGAGGAGGCCCAGGCGACGCTCGCCATCGAGGAGGCCGAGGAAGAGATCAGGCAAAACGCGACGGGCATGGAGCTTGCGATGCAGCAGCTCGAGCTCGCCGGCCGCGAGGTCAAGCGGCTCGATGGGCTGAAGGCGGGGCGGATCGTGACGGAGGCGGAGCACGATCGTGCGGTCCGCGAGGAACTCGCGGCGACGACCACCCTCACGAACCTCCAGGGCCAGTCGCGGGTGCTGCTCAAGCGCAAGCACCGCCTGGAGGAGGCCAAAGCCCTGGCGGCGACGATGCTCGACCGGGCCAAGCTCGACCTCGCTCGTACGCGGGTCACCGCACCGACCGACGGCGTGATCGTCGAGGATCACGTGGAGCAGGATTCCTACGTCGCCAAAGGCATGGCCCTGGTCACGATCGAAGATACGCGGCGGGCCGAGATTCGCACGAGCCTGCAGATGGACGAACTCGCCCGGGTCTGGCGGTCGGGCGGGCTGGCGGATCCGCTCGCCGGCGGCCCCCACGAGATGCCCGACGTCCCCGTGACGGTCGTGTTCACGGTGGGTGACAGCCAGTTCGAGTGGGACGGGTTCCTCTCCCGGCAGGAGGGCCGGGGCCTCGACGAGAAGACCCGCACGCTCCCCTGCCGGGTGATCGTGACCGAGCCGACGAAGGTGCGGGCCGTGGATCGCTACGGTGCGGCGCTCGAGACGCCGCCGCCGGGGTCGCCCCGGTCGCTGATGCGGGGCATGTTCGTGCAAGTCCGGCTCCATATCGACTCGCCGCATGAGCTGGTCTCGATTCCCGAGGAGGCCCGTCGGCCCAGTGGCGAGCTGTGGGTGATCCGTGATGGCCGGCTGGATATTGTCCGGCCGAAGCCGGTGCAAGTGGCCGGCGGTCGGGCGATCTTCGAAAGCGGACCATCGGGGCTCGTGGCCGGGGACCGTGTGATCACCAGCCAACTCACCAACGCGCGGCCGGGCATGGCGGTAGCCGAGCCCGTGTCTCGATCCGCAGCCACGCCCGCCGCTGCCACGCCCGCCGTCACCCCAGACAGGGACGACACGTGAGATCCATCATCTCCTGGACCATCCGCAATCAGCCGGCAATGAACACGCTGGTCGTCGCGATCCTGCTGGTTGGGGCGATGGCCTTCGCCTCGATGCGGCGGGAGGTGTTTCCCGAGTTCGAACTCGAGATCGTGCTGGTTACGGTGCCCTATCCCGGGGCAACGCCCGACGAGGTCGAGGAGGGCATCTGCCAGAAGATCGAGGAGGCCTGCCGGAGCGTCGAAGGCATCAAGAAGGTCACGAGCGTGGCCCAGGAGGGGGTGGGCTTCTGCGTCTTCGAACTGCGGGACAGCGTCGAGAACGTGCAGAAGACACTGTCTGAAATTCGTTCGGAGGTCGATCGGATCCCGAGCTTCCCGGTCCTGGCCGAGGACCCGAAGGTGGAGCAGGTCACGCTCCGCACGCCGGCGATCAAGGTGGGCGTGCTGGCGCCCGACGCAGCCGTGCATGGCGAGGTCTCCGAGGAGGAACTCCGCGACGTCACCGAGGCCGTTCGCGACGACCTGCTCTCGCTGCCGGCCGTGTCCGCGGCCAACATCCAGGGCGCCCGTGACTACGAGATCGACATCGAGATTCCGGAGGCGACCCTGCGGAAATACGGTCTCTCCCTGCAGGCCGTGGCCGAGATCGTCCGCCGCGAAAACCTCGAGCTTCCCGGCGGCTTGATTCGCAGCGAGGGGGGCGAGATCCTGCTCCGCGGCAAGAACAAGCGGTATTCGGGTGAGGAGATCGCCAAACTGCCGCTCGTGACCCTGCCCGACGGCCTGGTGCTCACCGTCGGCGACCTCGCCACCGTCCGCGACGAGTTCGCCGACGTCGCCTCCACCAACCAGATCAACGGCCGGCCGGGGATGGTGATCTCGGTGGACCGCACATCTAGCGAGGACCTCCTGGCAATGGTGGCAGCCGTGAACGGCTACGTGGCCGATGGCGGCCGGCTGCCGGCCGGCTATCAGCTCGTGACCTGGGCGGACCAGTCAGTGGACGTACGCGACCGGCTCGACATGCTGATCTCGAACGGACTCCAGGGACTCGCCATCGTGTTCGTGGTCCTGGCCCTGTTCCTCGACCTCAAGATCGCCTTCTGGGTGGCGATGGGCATCCCGTTCTCGATGCTGGGCACCGGGATGCTGATGTTCTCGACTGACCAGACGCTCAACATGCTCTCGATGTTCGCCTTCCTGATGGCGATCGGGATCGTGGTGGATGACGCGATTGTGGTCAGCGACAACGTCGAGCGGCACCGGCGGATGGGCAAGCCGCTGGTTCAGGCGGCGATCGACGGCACGGTCGAGGTGGTGCCGAGCGTGATCTCGAGCGTGCTCACGACCGTGATCACGTTCATGCCGCTGTGCTTCGTCTCCGGCGTGATGGGGAAGTTCATCGCGGTCATGCCCTTTGCCTTCATCACCACGCTCCTGATGTCGCTGCTTGAATCGACGCTCATCCTGCCGGGGCACCTGGCTCACGAGAAGAACTTCGTGTTCACGCTGTTCGGGATCGTGCTTTACCCGCTCAGGCTGCTCCTGCCGGTGGTCGCTTTTCTGCAACGGGCCTGCGACCGGGGGCTCAAGTGGTTCGTACGGCGCATCTACTCGCCTGTGCTCGAGCTCGCGCTCAATAACCGCTTTTCGACCCTCGCGTTCGCGGTCGGGATCCTGCTCGTGGCGTTGGGGATCGTGCGCAGCGGGATCACGCCGTTCGAACTCTTCCCCAAGATCGACGCCAACCGGCTGCTGGCCAAGATCGTGTTTCCCGACGGTACGCCGGCGAGCGTCACGGAGGAGGCCACCCGGCGAATCGAGCAGGCGGCGGTGGCGGCCTCGAAGAAATTCTCGCCCGCCGTGGGCGAGCCGATCGTAACTCTCATTCACCGTGCCGTCGGCCAGGTGGCGGCCCAGGGTGAGGTCGGCCCCGAAGCCCGAATGAGCGGCAGCCACGTCGGCGCCGTGGCGCTCGAACTCGTGGAGGGGGAGCGCCGCGACGTCACGAGCGAGGAGTTCATCAGCGAGTGGCGGCGGGCGGCGGGGGAGTTCGTGGGCACGGAGTCGCTCGTCTACGGCACCGAAAACATCGGCCCTGGCGGCAAGACCATCGAGTTCAAGTTGCTGGCCCAGTCGGATCCTGAAGCCGTCCGGCAGCTCGAGGCGGGGGTCGAGCGGTGCAAGCAGTGGCTCGCCCAATATCCCGGCGTGATCGACATCGACGACGACTCGCGGCCGGGCAAGTGGGAATACCAGATCAAGGTCAAGCCGCGGGCGGAGGCGCTCGGGGTGTCGCTGGCGGATCTCGCCGGCACGATCCGGGCAAGCTACTACGGCGAGGAGGTGATGCGGCTCCAGCGGGGCCGGCACGAGGTCAAGCTCATGGTTCGTTACCCGAGGGAGGAGCGGCGGAGCTTCGCCACGCTCGATGAGATCCGCGTGACCGGGCCCGACGGCGCGAAGCGATCGCTCGAGGAACTGGCCGACATCACCGTCGATCGGGGCTACTCCGAGATCAATCGGCTCGACCAGAAGCGGTCGATCTCGGTCACGGCCGACATCGACGTGGCCAAAAGTTCGTTGACGAGCAGCCAGATCACGGCCGACATGGAGAGCCGGCTGATGCCGGAACTGCTGGCCGAGTATCCGCTGGTGCGGGTCCGGTGGGAGGGACAGCGGGAGCAGACCAACGAGTCGCTCCGCAGCCTCGGAGTGGGCTTCGTGGTCGCCCTGTTCGCGATGTTTGTGCTCCTGACGATGGAGTTCAAGAGCTACTTCCAGCCGCTCTTGATCATCCTCGTGATCCCGTTCGGGATCGCGGGTGCCGTGTTCGGCCACGCCCTGATGGGCATGCCGTTGACGCTGTTCAGCATGTTCGGCCTGGTGGCCCTCTCGGGCGTGGTGGTCAACGACTCGATCGTGCTGATCGACTTCATCAACCACCGCGTCAGGGCCGGCCATCCGCTCCGCGAGGCGCTCCGCGAGGCGGGCTGCCTCCGGTTCCGGCCCGTCTTGCTCACGAGCGTGACCACGATCGGCGGCCTGATGCCGCTCCTCCTGGAGAAGAGCTTCCAGGCCCAGTTCCTCGTGCCGATGGCCACCTCGATGGCCTTCGGGCTGATGACGACGACGGTGCTCGTGCTGATCCTCGTGCCGGTGATGTACTCCTTCTTCGGCACGAGTGCCCGCGACGGCCACGTCGAGGAGGCCGACCTCGAGTCCGCCGCCTTCGGCCCCGCGGCCGACGAGGAAGCCGCCGACGCCGAGTGGCTCCCCGCCGACCTCCAGCAGCACGACCCCCGCCCGCAGTCGGTCTCGGCGTGAACTGACGCCCACAGTCCGATCACGCCGTGCCTGGCGCACGGAAGACGTGCGGTACGTCGTGAGTGCCGCGGCTCGGGGCTGCCCATGCCATCTCGCCGGACGCTCCCTTCAGGCATCCTGCCTTCCGGTCGCTCGGAGGAAACCTCGCTTCGCAATCCTTGCTGCGCTCGGTTTCCTACGCCGCTCGATTGGCACGGGCAACCCC
>CAMCPF010000146.1 GCA_945876515.1 Candidatus Kuenenia stuttgartensis | reverse complement strand
TGAAACCGCCCCCCGGGGAGCTGCCGGCTGGCGACCACCGTCACCTGATGCCGGCCGGGCGTCACCCCATCGCCCGGCTCGAAGGTCGAGAGCATGAATCGACCGTCGGGACCGATCACCGCCGACGCCGGCCGGCCGTCGGCGGGTGCGACCGTGATCGCCCCGCCCGGGAGCGGCTTCCCATCGACCTTCACCACACCGGCGACCGGCACGAGGCTGACGCCCCTGCCACAGCCGGCGAGCAGCAGGACGAAGCCGGCGACCAGAGCGGTTTCCAGCCAGCGCGGGCCGTCAGAACTCGGTCGCATCGATCACCTCCCGGCCGGCCACGGTTGAGAGGGCTTGATAGACGCTCATGGCGATCATGTCGGGCACAAACGCCGTATGGCCGTCGGCGAAGGCCATGCTCACACCGCCCCCGTGCTTGCTGGAAAAGTCGCCGTTGTTGGCCGTGTTGGCGTAGTAGTCGAAGGCGGTGGCGCACCGCCCCGGCGTCGAGTTGGGCGGGCAGCCGGTCGTCTTGAGGGTGAGATACCGTCCTCCCTGGGTCCACAGGTTTTGGCCGAAGTAGCCGTCGTCGTTGCGGGTGGATTCCCCGAGCATGAAGGTGCTCGCGAGCCCGTCGCGGACGTGGGCCACCGACCGCGCCCTGATGTAGTTGAACATCCCCGTGTTGTTCGTCATGATTTTTTCGCTCATGCCGGCCGTGCCGGGATACGGACCATTGCTGCCGGCACACATGCCGTACGAGCCCGTCGCCACGGTCAGCGACCCGGTCTTCACCGTCGGCTGGCTGTCGTCGTTCGGACAGGCCATCACCGGCGGGCGGACGGGCAACGCTTCGAGCACCTGCGGCGTCCGCCACTGCGAGGTGTTAGTCTCCCAGATGCCGCCGTGCGGATCAGCCGTCTTGAAGGCGTCGGCCAGGGCCATCTGCTCGAGGAAGGGCAGCACGGCCACGAAGCCGCTCGCCCCGCCCCGGGCCGGCCCGCCGGGAAAGGCCGCGGTGCTCGTCGGGCACGGGTTGTCGTTCGGGCCGGCGGCGTCGCCCCGCCCCACCATCCCGTCGCAGCCGACCCGCCCGGCTGGAAACCGCTCGTTCGCCGATTCGTGCGAGAGCATCGCCAGCGCGAGTTGCCGCAGGTTGTTGCCGCATTGCGACCGCCGCGCCGTCTCGCGCACGCCCTGCACGGCCGGCAGGAGCAGTGCCATCAGCAACGCCAGGATGGCGATCACCACCAGCAACTCGACAAGGGTAAACCCAGGCCGGCTGCGCGGCGTGAAACGCATCGAAGATAGTGGAGTTCCCATACCGGAACTCTAGCTCCGACCAGGTGTCCGGGCGCGGCAGCGACGACTTCTGGCCACCAGGCAGGCCACCGCGGCGATCCCGCCCAGGGCGAGCGTGCCCGGCTCGGGCACGACCGCGAACTGGGTCACCTGCCCGTTGATCGTCCCGCCACCGAAGTTGGCGGCGTCCGCCACCGTCGAGAGCGTCACGCTGAGGGTCGGGTCGAAGCCCGCCAGCGAGTAGTAGCCCTGGCCATCGAAGGTCCGCGTGGTGCCGGAGCCGTTGCCCTTCACCCAGTAGGCGTAGGTGGCACCGCTGATGGAAGTAGCGAAGTCGCCTGCGAGGTCGGTGTAGAAGCCGCCCCGGAAGGTGTCGCCAGCGGTGAGGGCGGCCACGTCGAAATAGACGTCAACGACGTTGCCGGTCGAAAGGCTCGTCGTGAACGGCGTGGTCGAGTCGGTCAGCCGGAGCACGTCGTTGACGCTCGCGGCAGCCGTGCCATAGGAGGGTGAACCGGTGGCCGTGAACTCGAAGGCCTGGTCGAGCCCACCGGTGGGATCGACCTGCGTCGCCGTGAGGATGCCCGGGCTGTTGCCGGGGCTCACGAGGCCGGCGCCGGACAGGGCCGCCGCGATCGTGCCCGAGCCCGCCAGCCGCGTGCCCGTGCCGACCGACACGCCGGAGGTGCCCGTGAGTGAGCCGCTCACCACGAGCGATCCGGCGGAGATCGTCGTGCTCCCCGCATAGTTGCTCGTGCTCGCGATCTCGAGCGTGCCAGCGGCAGCCTTGGCGATGCTCCCGGAGCCGCCGACGGCCCCGGTGAGCCGCAGCAGCGGAGCGTTCGTGTTCACCTCGAACGTGGCCGTGCCGCTCGCGAGGTCGATGGGGCCGGAGAGCGTGGTGGTGCCGACCGTGCCGCTCTGGGCATTCGTACGGACGGTGCCTGCCGAGATTGAGAGCGGTTCGGCCACGTTGAAGGGATTCGTGGCCGGCCCCTTGAACTCGAGCGTGCCGGCCACGCTCGTGCCCTGCCCCGCTCCGCTCGCACCGAGGCCGGCTTCGTCCTGGATTGCCAGGAGCGTGCTCGCGGCGATCGAGGTCGTGCCCGTGTAGGTGTTCGCCGCAGTGAGCACCTGGTACTGCCGGCCGCTCGCGGCGGCCGTCGCCAGACTCATGTCGCCCGCCAGCGTCGCTCCTGTCGCCCCGTTGTTGACCCTGATCGTGAGCGTGCCGCCGCTCGCCGAGGTGATCGTGCCGCTCCCGCTCACGCCGAACACCGAGGGAGAAAAGCCGGCCAGGTCGAGCGTGCCGCCTCCCATGCTCAGCTTCTGCGTGCCCGCGCCCGTGTCGCCACCAAGGCCGGAACTGCTGCCAAGGGCGAGCGTGCCGGCGCTCACCGCCGCGACCCCCGTGAACGAGTTGGCTCCCGAGAGCGTCACCGTGCCGGCCGTTGTCTTCGTCACTCCCTGGCTTCCCGACACGATCGCCGAGATCGTGCCGGCCTGGAGCGAGTAGCCGCCGGAGGTCGCCAGCGTGCCGGCTGTAATCTGGCCGCCGGTGAGTGTCACGTTCGTGAACGTCCGCGTCGTGCCGCCCAGGTCGAGCGAGCCGCCCGAGACCGTGGCCGCCCCCGCGATGCCGCCGAGTGCCCCAAGCCGCAGAGCGCCGCTCGACACGGCCACGTTGCCGATCGTAGCGGTGGCCGTAAGTGTGGAAGGCGTCGCGGCTGCAGCGGCCCCCGAGTAGAGGAACGTGCTCGTAGCGTCGATCGTGCCGGCACCCAGGTTGTTGGCCACGCCGTTGCCGGCACGCGATTCGAGCGTCAGGCCGGCGCCGACGTTCGCCGTGATCCCGGTGCCGGAGAAGTCGTATCCGTTCGTGATGATCCGACCGCCGTTGCCAGAGATCGTCCAGGTGGCGCTCGTGACCCCGGCCTGCGAGAAATTGGGCGTCCAGCGACCTGAGTTGGAGGTCAGGTTGAGCGTGTAGACATCGGCGTCGACTCCGAGGTCGATGCGGCCGCCCTCCGGAGTCTGCCCCACGCCGGCAGCAGCCGGCATTCCGCGGCCGCTGTTGAGCGTCAGATCCGAACCCAGTTTGAAGGTCGTCCCTGCGGCCGTGCCGGAACCATCGGCAATCTGGATCAGCCCGATGTTCTGGCCGGATGTCGTGTTTGAGATGGTCTTGGTGCCCGTGCCCCGCAGCGTCATATCGTTGACGACCAACCCGGCCGCGAAGGTCTGATTCGAGCCGTCCAGTTGAAACATAAATTTCGTCGCCTCGAACGTGGTCGGGCGGAAGATCAGGCTGCCGCCAGTCAACACGAGGTTCGCGGAGTTCACATTGGCGGTGATGGCACCTCCGGTGACGTTGACGTTTCCAGTGACCTTGAGCCGCCGATCTCGCTCGCCGTTGGCGTCCAGGTTGTCGATAAAGATTGTTCCTGAAGGCATGGTGAGCGTGCCGGCGATGTCATTCTGCGATGCGCCGGTATTGGTGCCGTTCTTCAAGAGCGGTGCCACGATGAGCGAACCGCCATTCACGGTGACGTTGCCGGAGATCTGGGCATTCACGATCGTCGATGACGTCGTGTTGACTGACCGCACCCTCAGTTGGCCCCCCTCATTGATCGTGATCCCGCCGGTCAGGGTCGTCGAGAACGTGGTTCCGCCAGCAGCGGGGTCGAGAAACATCCTGACCGTGCCGCCGCCGCTCGCGCCGAGCGTTACGGCATTGGCGATCGTGAGGTTTCTCTGTACCTCCAGTGCATTGACTGCCGCACTCGTCTGGGTGAGCACGAGCGTTCCGAGCGCGCCGCTGTTGGCCCCGGTGTTGTAGATCACCGTCCGCGTGCCCGTCGTCACTTCGCCGAGCGTGGCCGTCTGCCCGGTGGTCGGATTGCCGCTAGGATCCCAGTTGGTCGTGACCGACCAGTTGCCGCCGTTATCGCCCTGGGCCCATGATGCCGTCTGCGCCCGGGCATCGCTGCACTGGAACACTCCCACCAGCGCCCCCACGAACGCAGCCGCCCGTACAACCAGAGCGGATCGATCGATAGCCATATGAACCCTCCCCCGGTCTCGAACCTCGACCGCCTAGACCCAGACTTCTTACCGCGGTGGAACACGACCCTGCGCATCTATTAAGTTCTTACAAGTCCGAAATGTCAAGGTTTTTTGAGGGCATTTCTCCCGGCCTGTTGAGGGATCGCCAAGGCTGCGTTTTGGCCGCAATTGTCGGCATTCCCGCGGCGATGCATGCCCCGATTTGCGGCGAAACCCGCTCGGCTGACCGTGCGAGCCCGCCCGGCTCAGCCCTCCCAGGGCCGGGCCGCCTTGCGGTATTGCGTGGGCGACATGCCGTGGGCCGCCTTGAAGAGGTTGCAGAGTTGGGCCGCGTGGGCGAAGCCCGACCGCACCGCCACCACCAGCAGCTTGTGGTCGGTCTCCACGAGCAGCCGACGGGCCTCGGCCAGCCGCGTGCGCATGATCTCGTCGTGGATCGTGCGGCCCAGGTGCTTTTGAAACTTCTTGTCGAGGGCCCGCCGGCTCACGCTCGTGGCCGCCGCCACATCGTCGGGCACCAGCGCGTCGCAGGCCCGGGTGCGGATCTGTCGCAGGGCCCGGCGGATGTCGATGTCGGCGATCGCCAGCGTGTCGCTGCTCTGGCGGACGGAGACGCCCAGCGGCGGTACCACGATCACGTCGTCACCCCGGCCGGCGCCGCTCATCCGCTCGTCGAGTAGCCGGCAGGCCTCGAACCCGATCCGGGCCAGGTTGTGGGCCACGCTGGTAAGGGCGGGCGTGGCGATCTCGCAGAGCACGTCGTCGTCGTCGATTCCCACCACGGCCACGTCCTCGGGCACGGCAAGGCCCCGCTCCCGGCAGACCTCGAGCAGTTGCACGCCCCGCACGTCGTAGGCCGCCACGATCCCGACCGGCTTGGGCAGGCTCTCGAGCCAGGCCCCGAGCAGGTCGCGGTCTTCCTCGATCGCGGCCGCCCGCGCCGCCGCCGCCGACCGCCGCGCGTGGCTGCCGGCGGCAAACGCCGCGGTGGCCTGCCGCCGCGTGGCCCCGGCCGCATCAAAGACGTTCCGCCCGCAGCCGGCCCGCGCCGCGTGCCGCAGGAAGGCCTCGCACCGGGCGGCCGACCCGTCGGTGGCCACGGGGCAGAAGGCGAGGTCGTGGAAGCCGCGGTCCACCAGGTGCTCGACGGCCAGCCGCATCACGGCCTCGTCGTCGGTGTAGACGCCTGGTAGCGGGTCGGCGGCGAGCACCCGCCGGAGAAACACAACTGGCCGCGTGGGCCCTCGCCACTCCGGCGGCAGGGCCTCCTCGCCGAGCCGCGTGATCACGCCCTCGCCAGGCCAGCGGGCGAGCCAGTCGGGGGCCGGGTCGTCGAGGCCCCGCTCGTCGATCGCGATCGTCCAGTCCCGCCGCTGGTGGAGCCAGGTGGAGATCCCCTTGAGCACCCCCCGGCCGTAGGCCTTGGAGGTCTCGATCACGAGCGCCACCTCCCGCGGCGTGGCCGCGGCAGGCGGGGTCGGGGGGACGCGGCGGGGGGAGCGAGACCGGGACACCATGCCGGCATTGTGACCGACGGCCCGCGTTTCCGCCGCAGCTGGGCTCGAGCCACCCCCACGAGACGCAGGGAGCGGCGGTCAGCAAGGCGCGGGCCGCAGCGAGCCTGTTCAATCCTTGACCCGCGGGAAACATCGCCAAAAGTCGGCTGCAGGCCAAAAAATCGCCTCCCAGGACACGAGACCGCTACCCCCTCATCTGGCGTATTCGCCGGGTAAAAAATGCGTGAGTTCACGAAAAACTCGTCGAAGCCAAACAGCCGTCTCTGTATCCTGCGGAAACTTTAGGTGAGGTTGCCCCGCTTCGGACAAGCGAGCGGAGCGGCCGAGTCGGCGAAGTCGGGCCTCCGCGAGAGATGGTCCGTCTTCCCGGAGCCCAAGACGGACGCAGAGTCCAGGACGCAATCAACGTCGTGACAGGGAGTCGAACGATGAGTCAACGCATCGCACGATCTGGCCGTGGTCCGGGGATGGTCGGCCTCGCGCTCCTGTTGGGCGGCGTTGGAAGCCTGACAGTGCCAACGCCCGCCCTGGCCCAACTCACCAACGGTCTGGCCGTCTATTTCGACTTCCAGACCGCCACCATTTCGAATGTCGTCGCCGGCACGAGTGGCTTCACGCCCGCGATCACCCTGACAGGCACCCCTGTTTCTGGCTTCACGGGCAGCGCGTCCCGGCCGCTCCTGGTGGGCAACGCGGCAAATCTGATCCGGACTGAGAACGACTACTTCACGATCACGAACATCGGCTCGGGCGCCGCCTCACCCGCCGGCGGGCTCAACCTCGGAGGCACGTTCACGTTGAGTTCATGGCACTACCTCAACCCCGCCGCGGGCAGCCCGACCGGAAATCGTTACTTCGTCTGGGAAGGCGCGGCCGACTTCGACGTGTCGTACGGAACCGGCGGCGGCACGAGCGGGCCCGACAACTACACCGCCTATACGACGACCGCTATCGGCCGGACGGTTTCGCTCCCGCGAAACACCTGGAACAACATCGTCCAGTCGTTCAGCAATGATGGCACGAACATCACGAGCAACCTCTACATCAACGGCCAGTTCATCGGATCCAACACCACGCTGCTCGCGAACATGAGTTGGGCCGGCTTGCGATACGGCAACTCCCGCGGGACCGGCGGCCGCGCGTGGGACGGCACGCTCGACGAGATTGGGATCTACACGTCCGCCCTCAACCCCTTCGAAGTCCGTGCCGCCTACCAGCGGGGCCTCACCGGCGTCTCGCTCACGGCCGCCGGCGCAGATCTGGTGGCCTGGACCCCGCCGGCGACGGGCACGGCCTGGCTCGCCGGCGGCGACTGGGGGGGCCGTTCGCCTCCGGGCGTCACGGGCAATCCCTCGAGCGGCAACACGACCGTGGCCCACATCGGCGGCTACTCCTCCGCGGGCATCGGCACGAGCGGTCTGGGCATCGACATGGCTGCAGCCGATGGGTCGCTCGCCCTCGGGGCGATTTCGCTCAACTCCCCCGCCGCCGGCACGGTGCGGATCGGCAACTCCGCGGCCACCCCGGGCCTGCTGCGGCTCAACGGCGGCCCGAGCGCGGTCGGTAACGACCTCATCCTCGCGGTCGCGGGCCAGACCGATCTCGAC
>CAMCPF010000145.1 GCA_945876515.1 Candidatus Kuenenia stuttgartensis | reverse complement strand
GATCGAGCAGTTCCGCCAGCTGCTCGATCTGCTCGAGGAGGGAGGGCAGGACCGCAAGCTGGCCGATACGAAGCAGGAACTCCGCCAGTTTCTCGGCCGCGTCACCAAGCTGATCGCCCGGCAGCGGGACATCGAGGGCTCAACGGAGGCGGGGGCCGACGAGGACCGCACCGCCGCCCGCCAACGCGAGGCGGCCGAAGAGGCCGGGGGCCTGGCCAACGAACTGGAGCGGTTCGCCGAGCGAGAGGAGGATGCCGAACGGCCGAGCGGCAAGCCAGAGAGCGACAAGCCGGAGAGCGACAAGCGGGGCGACCGGCCAGACGAGGCCGGCGAAGAGGGGAAACCGTCACGGGGCGGAGAGTCCCGATCCGGGGAAGCCGGTGGGAAAGAGGGAGGGGAAGGGGACGAGCCGCAGGGCGAAGAGCCGGAAGCCGGACAGGATGCCAATGGGGCGAACCCGGCAGAGGAGGAACCCTCCCGCGAGCGGCAGACGGGGAGGCGACTGCAGGCGGCCGAACGACGGATGAGGCAAGCCGCCGAGCGGCTCGACGAGGCCCGCCGCAAGGACGCCCGCGAGGAACAGGAGCAGGCGATCGAGGAGCTCGAGTCGGCGCGGGCCGAACTCGAGGAGATTCTCCGACAGATGCGGGAGGAGGAGGTCGAGCGGCTGCTCGTGCAACTCGAGACGCGGATCCGCACGATGCTCAAGGCCGAACGGAGCATCCGCGACGCGGTCCTCAAGCTCTCGGGCTCCGAGGCGATGTCGCGGCGCGAGCAGCAACTCGAGGCGGCACGGCTCGGCCGCGAGCAGGACGAGGTGACAGCCGAGGCGGCGCGGGCAATCCTGCTCGTGCGGGACGACGGCTCGGCCGTGGCGATTCCCCAGGCGCTCGGTCAGGTGCAGGACGACTCGGCGGAGGCCGCGACGCGGCTGGCCCGGGGCAATCTCACGCCGTCCACCGGGGAGATCGTCGGCGAGATCGTGACCGGCCTCGAGGAATTGCTGGCGGCGATCGAGAAATCCCGCCGGGACGAGCCGCAGCAGCGGCAGGCGGGCGAAGGGGGCGGCCGACCCGCGGAGCCCGACGAGCAGCCCCTGGTGGACAAGCTCGCCGAACTCAAGATGCTCCGCAGCCTGCAGGGACGGGTGAACGTGCGGACGGAACGCTTCAGCCGGCTGCTCGATGCAGGCGCCGAGCAGGCCGTCGAAGCCGAACTGGTCACGGCGTTGGGCCGGCTGGCCGAGCGGCAGCGGGCGATCGAGCAAGCCGCCCGCGACATCGTCGCCGGCCGGACCGAACCGTAGCCTCCGGACCGCACGGAATGGAGACGGCCTCGGCGAAACCGCGTGCGCGGGGCCGCGTCAGCGGGCGGTATGATAGAGGGGTCGGCCACGTCCGCCCGGAACGCCTGCATGCACCGGTCCTTCATCTTCGCCGCGGTCATCCTGACCGCGCTGGCAGCCGCAGCCACGCGGGGCGAGAGCCAGCCCGTGGTCGCTGGCCGCGATCCCGAACTCGCCCGCGAGGCCTCCTGGTCGCAGCCCACCGTGGCGGAGGTTCGGACCCGGCTGGACGAGGCACTGGCCGACCGGGGTATCGCCCTCGCTGACGAGACCGCCGCCGCGCTCGACGAGGCTTGGAAGGTCGCGGCCGCCGGCGGCCGCGACCTGCTCGACGTGACGGTTCAGGCCCTGGCGGCGAGGGACCCGCGGGCCGCGGCCGCGGTGCAGGAAATCGCCCAGGGGGGTGAGCCCGACCCGGCCTGGCTCGCCGACCCACAGGCGGGCAGCTTCGTCCGCGACGCCGTGCGGCTGTGGTGGGGCCGCGAACTGGTGCGGCGCGACCGGTTCGACGAGGCGCTGCCGCTGCTCGTCGATCTCGACGTAGCCGGGGCGGTCGATCCGGCGGCGCTGTTGTTTCATCGCGGCTGCTGCCAGCACTGGCTGCTGGTCCGGGAAGGCGCCGTCGAGTCGTTCGAGCGACTGCTCGAACGGGAGACCGAGATCCCGACCCGCTACTCGCGGCTGGCGCGGCTGCTCCGCGCCGACATTGCCGCCGTCGAGGCCGACTCGCTCGATCACATCGCCCGGCGAATGAAGGACGTCCGGCGGCGGCTCGACCTCGGCAAGGCGGGTCCAGACACCAAGCGGGTGCAGGCGGGCGTAATCGAGTCACTCGACAAGTTGATCGAAGACCTGGAGCAGCAACAGCAGCAGCAGGGGCAGGCGGGTGCCGCCGGCGGCGGGGCAGGCGGGCAGGGGGGCGGAGCCGGCCGGCCGATGGACGACAGCAAACTCGCCCGCGGCCTGGGCAAGGGGGAGGTGCGGAAGAAGGAGCTCGGCGCCGGCGCCGGCTGGGGCGACCTGCCGCCGCACGAACGGGAAGCGGCGCTGCAGCAGATCGACCGCGAATATCCGCCGTATTACCGCGAGGCCATCGAGCAGTACTTCAAGCGGCTGGCGACGGGCGGGGAGGACGGCCCGTGAATTGGCGTCCCATCCTGGCCGCCGCAGCGCTGGCCGCCGCACTCGGCCCGCGGTCGCCGGCTGACGAGCCCCAGGCCGAAGCGACCGCCGCCGCGCCGGAGGTGCGGGCCGATCTTGTCGTGGGCGAGCCGCTTACGGGCCGCCTCGTCGCAGTCACCGCCGACGCCGTGACGGTGGAGGTCGCGGGGGAAAAGCGGGTGCTCCCGCTCGACACGGTGCGGCAGCTCGAGCGAACCGGGGCCGCGCCCGCCGTGCCCGCGGCCATGCAGCTCACCCTGACCGACGGCGGCACGGTCGCGGGAACCGACTTCGTCCAGGATGGCCCTCGCGGGATCGTGCGGCGCGACGATGGGCGGGTCGAATTGCCGATCGAACGCGTGCGGCGAGTCGCCTGGCTGGCCGCCGGGGAGCGAGAGCCGGCCTGGCTGGCGGCGCTGCCGGAGCGGCCGGAGTCTGACATGGTGGTCGTCCGGCGCGAGGACGGGCAGGAGTTCGTGGCGTGCGCCGTGGCCGGCGTCTCGGGCGACCATGTGACGGTCGTGCTCGACGGCGAGACGATTCCCGTCAAGCGTGCGAAGGTGATCGGAATCGAATGGCTGCGCGAGGCTGCCGTGGCGGGCGGTATCGTCGTGCGGCTGACCGGTGGGACGCTCACGGCCCGCGACGTCCGCTGGTCGCCCGAGGCCTTCACCGTGGATGACATCCGGCTGCCGTCGGACGCGCTCGTGGCGGTCGACTTTGCCGCCGGGCGGACGACGCCCCTGGTCGGGCTGCCGCTCGAGACGGTCGCCGTGGAGCCTTTCTTCGGAGCGCTCGCTGCCGACAAGGGGCTCGCGGTCTTCTTCGCGCCCCGGACGGTGGCGGCCGAAGACGACGGCGCCGCCGCGGTCGTGGTCCGGCCACGCACCGTGGCGACCTGGCGGGTTCCCGCGGAAAGCCGACGGTTTCGCACCGCGATCTCACGCACCGTTCCTGCCGAGGCGGCCGCGGCCGTCGAGGCGACGCTCGCCATCGACGGCCGCGAGGCCTGGCGGCGGCGGCTGGGAGGTGAGGCCGGCGACGAGCGGGAGCCGGTCGCGATCGACCTCGACGTGGCCGGAGCGAGACGGCTGACGCTCACGATCGACTTCGTGCCGGGCGACCTGGGCTGCGGTGTCCGCCTCACCGGGGGAGCCTTCGAGAAGTGAACGCCCCGGGTCGCCGCGCCGCATCGATCGTCGCCGCCCTCGCCGCGCTCCTGCCCGTGGCCGCCGGTCGCCCCGGTGCCGCGGCGGGCGTCGATCAGGCGGTGCTGGCCGCGGAGGCCCGTCGCGTGGAGACGATCCGCCGGGCGACGGCCACGGCCGTGGCGATCTTCGCCGGGGCGGAGGGGGGTGGATCGGGCGTGCTCATGACCGCCGACGGCTACGCGCTCACCAACTTCCACGTCGTCCAGCCGGCCGGAGTGGCGATGACCTGTGGACTCGCCGACGGCCGACTGTACGACGCAGTGCTCGTGGGGCTCGACCCGACGGGCGACGTGGCCCTCGTCAAGCTGCTCGGCCGAGACGATTTCCCCTTCGCCACCCTCGCCGACAGCGACGCGGTGGAGGTCGGCGACTGGTGCTTCGCGGCCGGCAACCCGTTTCTCCTGGCGACCGACCTGGTGCCTTCGATCAGCGCGGGCATCGTCTCGGGCACGCATCGCTACCAGTTTCCGGCCGGCACGATCCTCGAGTACGCCGACTGCATCCAGACCGACGCAGCGATCAATCCAGGCAACTCCGGTGGCGGGCTGTTCGACTCGGCCGGGCGGTTGATCGGCATCAATGGCCGGGCCTCGTTCGAGAAGCGGGGCCGGGTCAACGTGGGCGCCGGCTACGCGATCTCCGCCAACCAGCTGCGAAACTTCATGGGCTGCCTCAGGGGGGGCCTGCTCGTGGATCACGCCACGCTCGGAGCCACCGTCGCGACGGCCGCCGACGGCCGGGTGGTGGTGTCCGACATCCTCGACACGTCCGACGCCTGGCGGCGGGGCCTGCGGTACGACGATGAGATCGTGTCGCTCGCCGGCCGTCCCGTGCGCACGGTCAACGCCTTCAAGAACATCCTCGGCACGCTGCCGGCGGGCTGGCAGGTTCCGCTGGCCTATCGCCGCGACGGACGCCGGCAGGAGATGCTCGTCCGGCTCGCCGGCGTCCACGCTCCCGCGGAGTTGGCCCGGATCGTCGCCGCTGGTGACGAGAGCAGGCAGGCAGAGCCCGCTCCGCCACCCGACGGGAAGCCGCGACGGCAGCCCGCAGCCCGGCAGCAGCCGGAGCCACTGCTGCCCGACGCGGTCCGCGGCCTCTACGAGGCCCGCCCCGGCTTCACCAACCATCACTTCAATCTCGTCGAGCGCGACCGGGTGGCGAAGGCCCTCGCGACCGCCGGCGGCGCACCGCGGCGGGGCGAGTGGGTGCTCAGCGGCACGCTCGCGACGGGCGGGGAGTTTCGCATCGAGCTCTCCGATACGGTCGCCACGATCGACCTCCCGACGGGCACCTCCACGCTCGACGCCACCGCCGAGCTCGACGCGAGCCCGGAGCCTCCGGGCAGCGGCGGCATGCTCGCGGCGCTCGTGCTCTGGCGGCGGCTCGCCACCGAGGGGCCGGCGGCGGTGGGCCGCACGATCTATCGGGGCACCGCGCCGCGAGATCCGCGGGCGATCGACCCGTCTGGGGGCGACCTCGTGGACGTGCTCGAGACGGCGGTGGCCGGCGTGGAGGGGCGGGTCGCCATCGATCCCGAGGGCGCGGTCGTGGGCATCGATCTCTGGACCGCGCCCGATCAGGATCCCTGCGAGATCCGCTTCGTCGGCCGGCGCGAGGATGATCCTGCCCTGCCGGCCCGGATGGTGGTGCAGCGGGGGCCCGAATCGTTCGGCACGTTCGTCGTCGAGCGGGCGGAGCGG
The DNA here is from genome assembly GCA_945876515.1 of Candidatus Kuenenia stuttgartensis. GTDB lineage: Bacteria > Planctomycetota > Planctomycetia > Pirellulales > UBA1268 > QWPN01. Next base: position 2,074 of record CAMCPF010000145.1, on the reverse strand, counting down.
ACCGGAGGCGACCGATGATCCGCACCGCCGCCGCCTGCTTCATGGCCCTCCTGCCATGCCTCGCCGGCACGTTGGCCGGTGCCGACGAGCCGGCGCCGCAGTCGGTGATCGCGGGCGCGGCCCGCAAGGTGGTCAAGCTCTACGGCGCCGGCGGGCTGCGGGGCCTGGAGGCCTACCAGTCGGGCATCCTGGTCTCGCCCGACGGGCGGATCCTGACCGTCGCCAGCACGGTGCTCGACTCCGAGCAACTCGACTGCGTGCTCGACGACGGCCGTCGCTTCGAGGCCAGGCTCGTGGGCATCGACCCGCGGCGGGAGCTGGCGGTGCTCCAAATCGAGGCGGACGACCTGCCCTGCTTCGCGCTCGAGGAGCTGCCGGCGGCGGTGCCGCCCGGCACGCGGGTGGTCGCCCTCTCGAACATGTTCGGCGTGGCGGCAGGAGACGAGCGGGTCACGGCCCAGCGGGGCGTAATCGCGGCGGTGGTGCCGCTCGAGGCCCGGCGGGGCGCGGCCGAGGCGCCTTTTCGGGGTGCGGTCTACGTGCTCGACTGCACGACCAACAATCCGGGCAGCCCGGGTGGTGCGCTGGTCGACGCCCGGGGCCGGTTGGTGGGGATGATCGGCAAGGAGCTCCGGAGCACGGCCGCGGGCATCTGGCTCAACTACGCGTTGCCCGCCTCCGAACTCATCGCGGGCAGCGAGGCCATCCTCGTCGGCGACGCGGCCGCGGTGGCGACCGCGGAGATCGCCCCCTTCGACCCGCGGCTCCTGGGCGCGATCCTCGTGCCCGACCTGCTCGATCGCACGCCGCCCTTCGTCGAGAGCATCGATCCGGGCTCGGCCGCGGCCCGCGCGGGCCTCGCAGCCGACGACCTCGTGATCGCGGTGGGCGGCCGCACCGTGACGACCCGGGCGGGGGTGGAGCAGGCCCTCGGCGGTCTGGCGGAGGGAGACCCCGTGAAGCTCACCGTGATCCGGCGCGGGTCGCTCGTGGAACTGGATCTTGGCCCGCGACCCCGAGGGGCGAAACCATGAGGCTGCGCATCGCCCTCGCGCTGCTCGCCGGCGGCTTCATCGCGACGCAGCCCCGCGCCCAAGGGACGGAGCCGACGCTCGCCGAGGAGGCGGCCTTTCGGGCCGCGGTGCAACGAGTCGCCGGCAGCGTGCTGACGATCGCGCCGCTGGCCCTGACGACCGCCGAGGGGGGCCCCGAGGCGGCGGCCGGCCGCGGTCCGGCGACGGGATTCGCTGTCGCCAAGGGGCTCGTCGTGACGACCGCCTTCGCCGTGCCCGCCGACGTGGACTCTGCCGTGATCGTGCTGCCTGACGGCGGGCGACGGGCGGCGACCGTGCGGGCCCGCGACGACTCCCGCGGGCTCGTCTTGCTCGCGGCCGACAACCTGCCCGACGTGCCGGCGGCCGCAGCGGTGCCCCGAGGCGAACTCCATCCGGGTCAGTGGGCGATCGCCGTGGGCCGGGCCTGGGACACGTCCGCGCCCAGCGTGGCGGTGGGCATCGTCTCGGCGACCGACCGCGTCTGGGGCAAGGCGGTGCAGACCGACGCGGCCGTCTCGCCGATGAACTACGGCGGCCCGCTCATCGACATCGCCGGCCGGGTGATCGGCATTCTCGCACCACTGCCGGCCGACACGGCGGGCATGAAGGTGGGCACCGAACTCTACGACGCCGGGATCGGGTTCGCCGTGCCGCTCGAGGATGTGCTGGCGGTCCTGCCACGGCTCGAACGGGGCGAGTCGCTCGCCACCGGCGTGCTCGGCATCGGCTACCGCTCGCGGGATGCGATCAACGGCGAGCCCGTGATCGCGTCGGTGCGACAGGGCTCCCCGGCGGCCAAGGCGGGCCTGAGGCCCGGTGACCGGATCGTGCGGATCGCCGCTCGCCCGGTGCGACGGATCGCCGATGCCCGCCACGCGATCGCGCCGCGGTATGCGGGCGACACGATCGCCGTGACGGTCGAACGGGGTGACGCAAAGGATCGGCAGACGATCGACGTGGAGGCGACGCTCGCCGAGGAACTGCCCGCCTGGCGGCAGGCCACGGTCGGCGTGCTCGTC
>CAMCPF010000144.1 GCA_945876515.1 Candidatus Kuenenia stuttgartensis | reverse complement strand
AACCTGCTCCGGCCGGCGAGGGTCTGCGCCAGGGCGAAGGCGAGCAGCAGGGCCGTGACTAGCGTGGCGATGACCACCAGCCGGCGGCGGGCGGCAAGCGAGAGCCCGACGGCGCGGGCGGCCCAGGCAATGGCGGGCAGCCACTGGATCGCATGGATCACGGCGCCGTGCGGAAACTTGGGCACTCCGGCGCGGCCGTACCGCTCAGGCTCGAGCCCCGCGGCCACCCGCAGATCGCCGTTCACGCTCACCCAGATGCCCAGACCGCAGGAGATCACGAGCAACACCATCCCGGCCCGGGCGGCCAGCAGCATGTCAGGCGTCATGGCCGCCGGCGAACGGAACAGCCGGATGGTGAGATCCACGAGCACCGCCGACACGAACAGGATCAAGACACCCATCGCGTCGTAGAGGAACGCGTCGAGCGGCGTGTCGCGGTTGAAGTGGCTGGCCACGCCCCGCCACCGCTGCAGGTCGATGAGCAAAACCTCGACGAACAGCGCCCAGGCGGTAACACCGGCCAGCCAGGCGTCGCCTCGCCGCCGCGGCAGCTTCGCCCAGACCCACGCCGCCGAAAGGCTCGTGAGCCCGCCCGAAATCCCGAACAGGATCGGTTTCCGCCAGGTGACCGGCCCCTCCCACGGCCCGCCGAGGATCAGCCACACGACCGCGTGGGCCAGGCCGCTGGCGACGAGCATGATGCCGACCAGCGCGAGCTGTCGCGCCCGCGGATCGTGCCACCACGTCTCTCCGAGAGGGCGGTCGTCTGCCATGCCCGCATCGTAGCCGGACCGGCCGTTTCCGCCGCATCCAAGCCGCCCGCAGGTGCGGCCGGCGTGCCTAAAAGATAGACTCGACGCCATGAACGTCCTGCTGCTCGTCCTCGGCTCGGCGGCCCTGCTCGTCGGCGGCTATTTCACCTACGGACGCTGGCTGTCCCGGGCGGTGTTCCGGCTCTCGCCGACGGCCCCGGTGCCGAGCGTCGAACTACGCGACGACGTCGATTATGTGCCCACGCCGCCGGCGATCGTCTTCGGCCACCACTTCACGAGCATCGCCGGCACGGGGCCGATCGTGGGGCCGGCCCTGGCGATCATGTGGGGCTGGGGACCGGCAGTCGCGTGGGTGCTCGTGGGCGCCATCTTCATGGGCGCGATGCACGACCTCGCGGCGCTGGTGGTGAGCCTCCGCAACCGTGGCATGACGGTGGGCGAGGTGGCCGGCCGGCTACTCAACCGCCGCGTGCGGCTGTTGTTTCTCGTGCTCCTGCTGTTCGCCCTCTGGGTGGTGCTCGCGATCTTCGGCTGGGTGATCGCCAGCGTGTTCGTGCAGTTTCCCGAATCCACGCTGCCGGTCTTTCTCCAAATCCCGATTGCCGTCTGGATCGGCCTCAAGGTGCACCGAACCGGCAAGAACCTGTTCTGGCCCAGCCTCGTGGCCCTCGCCCTGATGATCGCCACGGTCTGGCTGGGGGCCGGCTGCCCGGGTCTCGAGTGGACCGGCGGCACGCTCGGCGCGGCGATCCGCGCGTTCAACGCCACCGTCGCCGCCTGGCCGATCTGGGCCTGGGTAGCCGTGCTGCTGGCCTACTGCTACGTCGCCAGCGTGCTGCCCGTCTGGATCCTGCTCCAGCCCCGGGACTACATCAACAGCCTGCAGCTCATCGCCAGCCTCGGGCTGGTCGTGGCGGGCCTCGCGGCGGCGGCGCTCGTCGGCGGCCCGGCCGTCGCCGACGCCCCGCGGCCGCCGCTGGAAATGGTCGCGCCGCTGCTCGACCTCCACCCCGTCAAAGCGCCGCCGATCGTGCCCTTCCTGTTCGTGACGATCGCCTGCGGGGCCGTGAGCGGGTTTCACTGCCTCGTAAGCTCGGGCACGTCGAGCAAGCAGCTGCGGTGTGAGACCGACGCCCATGCCGTCGGCTACGGCTCGATGCTGCTGGAGGCCTTTCTCGCGATCCTGGTGATCGTGGCGGTGGGGGCGGGGATCGGCCTCGGATGGCCGCAGGCCTATCCGGGCCTCGCCGGCTCCGCCCTCTGGCAGACGATCTACGCCGACTGGTCGAAGGTGACCGGCGGCAGTGCGATCGCCGCCTTCGTGGTTGGCTCGGGCAACCTGCTGGGCGCCCTCGGGATCGAGGCCACGTTCGCCCGGGCGCTGATGGGCGTGCTGGTGGCCAGCTTCGCCGGCACCACGCTGGACACGGCCACTCGGCTCCAGCGGTACGTGGTGCAGGAGCTCGCCGGCACGCTCCTGCCCGCGGGCGCAGCCTGGACGCCGCAGCGACCGCGGCCGGCGGGCATCAGCCCGCTCCAGTGGCCGCTGTGGCTGCTCTCCACCCCGCACGGGGCGACGCTCTTCGCCGTGGGCTCCGCGTTCCTGCTCGCCCTGATGCCCGCCCCCGGCAAGCCGTGGAACCTCGCCACGCTCGGCACCGGCGGCCTGATCCTCTGGCCGCTGTTTGGCGCCACGAACCAGATCCTGGCCGGGCTGTCCCTGATCGTGGTCAGCTTCTATCTCCTGCGGCGCGGACTGCCGACCTGGATCGCGACCGTGCCGATGGTGTTCATGCTGGCGATGCCGGCCTGGGCCTTGGCGACGGACGTCCAGCGGTGGTGGGCCGGGGGCAGTTGGGCGCTCGTGGCGGTGGCCGCGCTCATGCTCGCGGTGGAGGCTTGGATGATCGTCGAGGCCGTGCTCCTCTGGCCGCGGGCCCGCGGCGTCCTCGAAGCGCCGCTCCCGCCACTGGTGGGCCGATCGCAGGCCTAGAGCGTAGTTCGCACACGGGTAGCGATCGCCGCAGTGCCAGAAGTCCCGAAGACGCTCAACCTGCCGGTGCCGGTGCACCCGAGGTTGATGTCCGGACCGAAGCGATGGCACGGAATCTTCACCGACCGGCCCGCGGCCGTCGTGGCGATCCCTCCACGATCGCTCCCGAGTCGCTCGGCAGACGCATGACCGCCGCCGAAGAGCTGGTGACCGTTACCCTTCCGAGCCGGTGGTGACCTGGCCACGCACGGTGCGGATGCACCAGCCGATGGCGACCGCGTTGAGGACGGCGAACACGAGAAACACCGGCAGCCCGCCGATGCCGAGGGCTTGCTGGTGGAGCTGCCCGCCAATTGCCAAATCGACCGCTGCCAGCCGGATCGTCTCCCGCACCACGGCGACGCCCAGGAGCGTTGCCACCCACGCGGCGGTCATCACGATCAGTTGGCCCCGCGCCAGTCGGTCGGAAAAGAAAGCGCCGCCCCAGGACGCGATCTGGATGACGAGGCCCACCGCCACCACGGCGAGCCAGGGCCCACCCAACGGTCCTGTGATCGCCGCGCGGGCCGCATCGGGGATGGACGGCCAATAGGCCCACGAAGCCAGCAGTGTTCCCGCCCACCCACACAAGGCCGTGACGGCCAGCCGCCGCACCGGGGAGAGCCCCAGCACCTGCATGCCGGCCGCGGCCGGCTCATCGAGGCGGTCGAGGAGCCGTCCCTGCCAGGCGAGCTCGATCGCCAGGCTGGGAAACGCCAGGAAGCACCACGCCGCCAACCGCGGCAGCACGGCGGCCGACTCGTACCGCAGCGAACCGGCGGCATAGATGCCCGGCCAGGCGGCCTGGTCGAGCATCAGCAGATGGTTTTCCGTCCAACTCCAGGCGATGAAGAGGAACCCGGCGCAGGCGATCGCCGCGACCACGGACCGCCAAGCCCAGGCCCGGCGGGCGATCCACGCCGACTTCTGCAGGTAGAGCAGGTAGAAGCACACGATCAACACCGGCAGGATCGCCATCCAGCGGTGGGAGAGCAGCAGATTGGCGGTCGCGAATTCGCGGCCATAGAGGATCTGCACGAACAGCAGCGGCCCCACGCCGGCCGTGATCGCCAGGCCGGTGGCGAAGGGGAGCCAGTCGACGAGGATCGCTTGCCAGCTGCAGGCCTGACATCGGGCCCTGCCCATCAGCCGGCCGAACGCCAGGTAGATCGACCCGGCCAGCACGTAGTGCATAAAGATCAGATGCACCACGAGCGTGGCCAGATAGAGGCAAAGATAGAAGGCCGTGGCCGCGGGCAGGCCGAGTGGAAAGAGCGTGTTCATTGCCGCCTCGCACCGAGCGCGAGCCGAGCGTTGCCGGGGCCCGTTCCGGCCTCTTCAAGCCACCGCTCGATCTGGGCGAGAACGGCAGGGTCTTCCGAGAGGGCCCAGTCCGCTGGCCGGCCGGCATGCCGCCAGCCGATCAACTGGACGATCGCCTCGACCTCGGCGGGAGTGCCGGCAAAGGGTGGCATGAAGGGCTTCGTCCGCTGAAGCTGCGCGATGTTGAGCCGCCGCTGGTCGATCGACCAGGTGGCGGCAAGTTCGGCGATGGCGTTCATGCCGTCGAGCGTATGGCAGACCGAGCACTGGGCTCGGAACACCTTCGCCCCCAACACGAGCTGCTCGTTGGGGTAGTCGGCCTGATCTCGAAGCGGATAGGGATCGTCGGTGGTGCTGCCCCGTCGCCGCAGGTCGGCCACGCCGTCGCGGGCGATCGAGTTCGAGTAGAGATATTCTCGGATCGTGAACGGCTTACGAACGCCTTCCCGGACGAACTCACCCCCGGCCGTGGCGACGAACGCGAGCGCCAGCAGCAGCGACGCCGTCGCTCCGTTGACGTACAGCCGTTGCCGGAGAATCGCCAGGACGGCATACAGACCGATCAGCGTCGAGCTGCCCACCGCCATCGTGAGAAACAACGTCATCGGCACGCTGCCCCCCGTGGCCCAGCCGCGGCTATCGGCGGGCATGGTGCCCAGATACCAGGCCCCGACGAGTGGCATCGCGAGCATGAAGACCAGCGGACGGGCGCAGACGGCCACCAGGCTCTGCCGTTCCTCCCGCGTAAACCCGGGCACGGCGTTGACGAGGGTGCAGGCGGCCAACGCCGCGATCGCGGCGGCTGAAATCGTGCGAAAGATCAGCGATGGGAGAAAGCCCGGATTGAAGAATCCGGCCCAGACGTTGTGGTTCTCGAGCCAGCCTCCCGGCGTGAGCTGCCAGGACAGGATCCCATTGATCCAGAACAGACTCATCCAGGAGGCGAACGCATAGAGCACGAGCAACTGGAGCCGCGTGCGATCGGGCAGCCGCGGGCCGTATCGGTAGAAGAGATACCCCGCGACGACCTCCAGGCAGAAAAACGTCCACTCCGTCGCCCAGACCCAGTGAAACTCATGCACCATCGTGCCGATCGTCCGCGGACTGATCTGGATGCTGGTAAACCACATCGCGACACCCGTCACCGCCCCGAGCACGAAGCTCACGAGCACGAGCAGTTTGAAGTAGTCGTCGGTAAATCGGCGGGCTAGGCGGCAGACGCCCTGCATGTGCCGCCACTGCAGGTAGCAGAGGAGCATGCCGCCGCCGATCGCGAACTGGGCCAGGAAAACGTGAAAGATTCCCAGTCCGCCGATCACGAGGCCCTTCATCAAAGGGCCCAGGTCAATCGTTGGATAGTGGTCGAGTGGAGTCATGGCCGTGCTCATTTCAAGTCTACACGGGCGACGTCGAGTGCCGAGCATGGTTCCGCCACAACCTGGGGCAGGTCTGGATGCCCGCGAGCCGCGCGGTGCGATCTCCCGCACCGCCCCCAACCGGAGTCCGTTCAGGGATGATGAGCCAAGCTCGGCCGACAGCGTTGCCTGCCCGCCCGGCGCGGCATAGCATCGGGCATGATCCGCAGGCGGCTCTTGATCAGCGGCGTCGTGCAGGGGGTCGGCTTCCGACCGTTTGTCTGGCGACAGGCCACGCGGCTCGGGCTCTCGGGCTTCGTCGAAAACACGCCGACGGGCGTGGTGGTCGAAGCGCAGGGCTCGGACGGCCTAGTGGCGGCGTTCACGGCGAACCTGAAAGCTGAACTGCCACCGCTGGCCGTCGTTGAGCGGATCACCGCAGAGGATATTGCCTCGCGGCCCGAGGAGCCGGCCGGCTCGTTCCGGGTCCTCGAAAGCGCAGCGGGTGACGGCCCACGCACGCTCGTGCCCCCCGACATCGCCACCTGCGAGGCCTGCCTGGCGGAGCTGCGCGACCCGGCGGACCGCCGCCACGGCCACGCGTTCGTCACCTGCACCGACTGCGGGCCGCGGTTCACGATCATCGAGCGGCTGCCCTACGACCGCGCGGCCACGAGCATGCGCGGCTTCGCGATGTGCCCGCACTGCGCGGCTGAGTACGGCGATCCGGGCGACCGCCGCTTTTATGCGGAGCCCATCGCCTGCCCGGCGTGCGGGCCGGTGGCCTGGTTTGCGCGGTCGGCAAAGGGTGTTCCCTGCGAGCGGCCGGCCCGCACGGCCGATTTAGGGGCGGCCATCGCTGCCGCGCGTCGCCTGCTCGCCGAGGGGGGCATCCTCGCCGTCAAGAGTCTCGGGGGTTTTCACCTCGCCTGCGACGCCACCAACGCCGCCGCCGTGGTCCTGCTCCGCGAGCGGAAGCACCGGCCCGCGAAGCCGTTCGCCGTGATGGCGACCGACCTCGAAGCGGCCCGGCGACTTGCCTTCATCGACGACCAGGAAGCCCGGCTGCTCGCCGGCCCCGAGCGGCCGATCGTGCTCGTGCGGAAGCGGGCCCGGAGCGAGTTCGCGGCCCAAGTGTCGCTCGCCGAAGCGGTCGCCCCCGCCACCGACTTTCTCGGCCTCATGTTCCCGGCCGCGCCGCTCCAGCATCTGCTCGCCACCGGCCTGCCGCCTCTCGTGATGACCTCGGGCAACCTGACGGAGGAGCCGGTCGCCACCGACAACGCCGACGCGGTGCGCCGGCTGGCGGCGGTCGCGGACGGCTTCCTGCTCCACGATCGCGACATTCTCGTGCCCTGTGACGACTCGGTGGTGCGGTGCGTGGCCGGCGCGCCGCTGCCCATCCGCCGGTCGCGCGGTCATGCGCCGCTGCCCGTCCGCCTGGCCGCCGCCGGGCCGACCATCCTCGCCGTCGGCGGCGAACTCAAGGCCGCGCTCTGCCTGGCCGTGGGCGACCGGGCGATCATGGGGCAGCACATCGGCGACCTGGGCAACCTCGAGACGCTCGCGGCGATCGAGCGGGCCGCCGAGCATCTGCTGCAGTTGTTCGCCGCGCCGCCCACCGCGATCGCCGCCGATCTCCACCCCGGCTACATCTCCGCCGAGTGGGCCGGGCGGTTCGCCGCCGCGCGGGGCATCCCGCTCGTGCAGGTGCAGCACCACGAGGCCCACGTGGCGGCGCTGATGGCCGAGCACTTCGGCGCCGTCGCGCCGCTGGGCGAGCCTTGCCTGGTCGCCTGCTTCGATGGCACGGGCTTCTGGCCCGACGGCAGCATCGCGGGCGGTGAGTTTTTTGTCGTCGCTGGCGGCGACACCCGGCGGGCGGCGCACCTCGCCCCCTTCCCGCTGCCCGGCGGCGACGCGGCGATCCGGCACCCGTGGCGCGCGGCCCTCGCGGTGCTCCATGCCGCCGGCCTCCCCTGGCACGACCGGCTGCCGGCGGTGCGGGCGGCCAGCGATTCCGAG
>CAMCPF010000143.1 GCA_945876515.1 Candidatus Kuenenia stuttgartensis | reverse complement strand
CGGGCGGCGGCCACCGACGAGCGGCTCGTCTTGACGTTGGCCGAACCCGCCACGGCGGACCGGATCACCTATCTGGACAGCAAGCAGTGGAGCCAGTCACGGCTGTTGCGCGGGGTCAACGGCATCGCCGCGTTGACCTTTTGCGAGGTGCCGATCGAGGCCGCGGATCGCTGACAGTCCGGCGGCGGCCCCGAGCACCTTGGAGAAGGGCGCAACGCCGGCGGTGATCTCGCGACGAGCGATCCTGCGGCCGAGTGCCGCAGGAGCACTCCCACGGCGTAGTCCGCTGCCGCGGCGACCGTGATCGGCCGGGCCTGCGGAGCATCCCTTGAACCGACCACCATGGCCCAGGACGGCATTGCCGGCGTGAATCAAGCATTTCGCCTGGTCCTACCAGGCGAGCCGGATGCAGGAGGCATCCCGGCCGCGGAGCGACCGAAGCAGCCGGCAATGGCCAGGGACGGCATTGCCGGCGTGAAGCAGGCATTTCGCCTGGTCCTACCAGGCGAAATGAGCGAAGGCCTTGTTCGCATCCGCCATGCGGTGGACGTTCTCGCGCTTCGTGACGGCCGCACCCTCGCGCTTGAAGGCGGCGATGATCTCTTCCGCCAGCTTCTCATGGGTGCCGCGGCCCTTCTTCTCGCGAACCGCCTGGAGCAGCCAGCGGATCGCCAGTGACTGCTGCCGGTTGCGATTGACCTGCATCGGCACCTGGTAGGCGGCACCGCCCACCCGCTTGGAGCGGACCTCGACGGCCGGCTTGATGTTTTCGATGGCCCGGTTGAAGACCTCGATCGGTTCGACGTCGGTGATCTTCTTGGCGACGATCTCCATCGCCTTGGAGAAGATGCCCTGGGCGACGCTCTTCTTGCCGTCTTCCATGAGGCAGTTGATGAACTTGCTGGCCAGCAGCGAGCCGAACTGCGGGTCGGGACGGAGGTGCGAACGGCTGGCGGTAATGCTTCCCATGGTCGTGGTCTTTCTGGTTTAACCCTGCTGGCTCAGCCCTGCTGGCTTAACCCTTTTTGGCGCCATAGAGGCTGCGGGACTGCTTGCGGCCCGAGACACCCAGTGTGTCGAGTGCGCCGCGGATGATGTGGTAACGGACGCCCGGCAGGTCGCGCACACGGCCGCCGCGGACGAGCACGATCGAGTGCTCTTGGAGGTTGTGGCCTTCGCCCGGGATGTAGACGGTGACTTCCTTCTTATTGGAGAGTCGCACGCGGGCGATTTTCCGCAGCGCCGAGTTGGGCTTCTTCGGCGTCATCGTCCGCACCTGGAGGCAGACGCCCCGCTTCTGCGGGCACTTGTCGAGCACCGGCGACTTGGAGAATTTCCGCTTGGGGCGGCGACGGTGACGGATGAGTTGGCTGATCGTGGGCATGCAGAGACGCTTTCGGGGAGACCGTTTCCGGGAAGCCCCAGAGAATAACCGAAGGGATGGGCCGACGGAAGCGGGGGGCTCAGGAAGGCTCGGGAACCAGAATCTCACCCCGGCCCCCGGCGATCAGGTCGCCGTGCCACTGGCGAAAGCCGGCCGCCGGCAGGCTGGGCGGCTGAAAGCCGGCCCGCCGCAACTCCGCCAGTTGGAGGCCGATGAAGGGGGGCAGCCAGGCCTGCCCCCGATGAAAGGTGGCAGGAATCGCCGGCTGATCGGCGAGGGCCACGAGCGATCCCCGCCGCATGCCCAACCCCGGCTGGGGGCCGACGCGGCCGGCCACGACCACCGTGCCTGCCCGCATCTCGAACGCCGGCGCCGCACCGCAGTTGCCGCCCACGGCCACGATCCCGCGTCGCATCCGCTGGCCCGTCAGGCAGCCCACGTCGCCCAGGACCACGACCACGCCGCCGCGGAGCCCGTGATCGCTGCCCGGAAGCGCCCCGGCCACGTTGTCGCCGGCCGAGCCTCCGATCACCACCTGGCCGCCGCTCATCTCGGCGGCCAGCCAGTCGCCCGCGTCGCCCGCCACCTCGAGCCGGCCGCCCGTCATGCCCTCGGCGGCATGGCGGCCGACGCCGCCCGTGCCCCGGATCGTCCCTGCGGCCATCCCGGCCCCGACGAAGTGGACCCGGCTGAAGTCGCCTTGGCAGTCGAGCACGGAGTCAGCTGTGTCGCCCGATATCGAAAACAGCTCGCCCAGCTCGGCAGGCCGCTCGTCGGCCGTGACGGCGAGTCCCTTCACTGCATCGAGCGACAGGCCGGCGAGCCGGTCGGGAGTGATGCCCGCGAGGCCGATCGTGAGTGGCCCGCCCGTGGCGGGATCGGTGGCGGGGGTGAGGACGAGCGGCATCGAGGAGAGACATTCAGAGGAAGAGGGGTGGCGGTGGCTGGAGGCCCAAAGCATACCCCGCCACGACCGCGCCACTCGTACGATCCGCGAGGGGTTGCCGATGCCAATCGAGCCGGCCTTGTCAGCAAGCGCAGGCAGGATGCCGAAGCGAAGCTGGCATGGAGCGACCGGAGGGCAGGATGCCCGCAGGGAGCGTCCGGCGAGATGGCATCGGCAACCCCGAGCCGCGCAGCCAACGACGCCAGGAGTGTCTGGCGAGTGAGCATGGGCAACCCCGAGACGCGGCAACGGGCTACGTCAGCACCGGCACCTTGCGGGACGTGCTCGTGGGCGACTTCGCGAGCTCGACGGTGAGCACGCCCTTGTCGTACCGAGCCGTCACCTGCTCCGGATCCACCGACTCCGGAAGCGGGATCGAGCGGGTGAAGCTGCCGGAACTGCTCTCCCGGTGGGTCCAGCCATTGCCCGTCTCCTCCTTGCACGACTTCTTCTCGCCCGCGATCACGAGCCGGTCTTCCGAGACGCTCACCTCGACGTCCTTAGGGTCGATGCCCGGCAGCTCCGCCCGGACACGGATGCCCGTGTCGGTCTCCGCCATGTCCACCGCCGGGAGCCACTGACCGGGCTGCACGGTGTCGAACCACGACGGCGCTGCCATGGGCCGGCTCAAGAAGCCTTCGACCAGCCGGTTCATCTCATTACGGAAATCGCTCAACGTCGTCAGGCCGGGCTCCATGCCGGTGGACCGCTTCGTGCGAAAAGGAATCAGACTCATCGCATGCCTCCTCTTCTCGACTTCGGGGAAAGAAACCAACCAACTTTTGTGCCGCGGCGCCCGGCCCCGGCCCGTGTGGGCCCGGCGGCCCACTGCGGACCGGGAGGGCCCGCTTCAGCCGGCGCGAACCGCCACCTTCCGGGGCCGCACCGCCGCCAGCCGGGGCACGTGCACGGTGAGCACGCCGCGGGCGTAGTCGGCCGTGACCTGCGAGGCGTCGAAACCGTCGCCGAGCCGGAAGCTCCGCCGGTAGTTGCCGATCCCGTACTCCTGGCGGATCGGCCGGCCCGCCTGCTCCCGCGGCGGCACGGTCGCGTGCATCGTCAGCACACCGTCCTCGAACGTGACATCGATCCCGTCGGCCTTGGACCCGGGGATATCGGCGGTGAAAACCACCTCGCCTCCCAGGTCGCGGATGTCGACGTTGGGCTGGAAGGTGAGGGCCGCCGGCCGCTCGGCGACGTCGGTCGCCGGGGTGGTGCCGGCGGGCTGATTCATGACTGCCTGCTGATTCATCGGAATGCTCCTTGGGTGGCGCCTCGGCAGGAGGCGACTGATGGGTTAGTGAAGGACATGGGGTCTGCTCAGGCCGACCGAACCTCGACGCGATGGGGCTTCGCTTCGGCCGCCTTGGGGCAGGTGATCAAGAGCACGCCATCGACGAGCCGGGCCTCGACGCCCGCGGGATCGACCGCCACGGGCAGCGGAATCCGCCGCTCGAAGCCGCCGGTGCCCCGCTCGCGGCGGTGCCACACGACCTTCGCAGCCTCCGCGGCCTCTCCGTTGCCGGTGGCCGCGGGCTCCGTCTGTGGCCGCGAGCCTCGCAGCAGGAGCTCCTCGCCGGTCACCGAGATCTCGACATCACCCGCGTCGAGCCCGGGCAACTCGGCCTCCACGGAGACTGCGTCGGCGGTCTCGCGGACATTGACCGCGGGAAAGACACCCTCCGGCCTCACGCCCCAGCCGTGCAGCGGCGGCGCGGCGGTCAGCGAGGTCCAGAGCCGGTCGAACTCGTCGCGCAACTCTTCGAGCGGGAGCGCGAAACCCGCGCGGAACGTGGTCATGCGAATGCCTCCTTCGAACTGGTGACGTGCTGGTGAACTGGTCGGGCGCACCCTGTTCCCTGCACCACCCCGAAGCGTCATTCCTGACCCGCCCTTCTCACGCGGTCGGCGGAATGATTCGCGGCGCTGGCGCCGGAAAGCAAGTGCTCTCGACCGGCGGCAAGAAAATGCAACTGCCGTGCCGAACGCGCGTGAACGCCCGAACACCGGCCGCGAGGGCCGCGGCGCGGCCGAGAAAGCTGGGTGCGCGGCCCTCGCTCGGCGGATCTGGCGGATCGCAGCGGTGGTGCCGGCTGTCAGCGTGGCAGATCTGGCCCGCGGGGGCTGCCGCTTGGTTGTGGGGTCATGGGCATCCCCTATACTGCCGCCCATTCCAGGGATGCCCGCCGGGTTCGCGGCCGCCATGAGCGTGGCCGGTGCCGTGCCGGGACGAACGAGGAAACGGAGGAAATTTCCATGCGGTTCAGTCTCCTCGACCGGGTCACCGCCATCGAGCCGGGCCGGAGCATCACCGCCGTCAAGGCCGTGACGCTCTCCGAGGAATACCTCGCCGACCACTTCCCGCGGTTCCCCGTCCTGCCCGGCGTCCTGATGCTCGAGGCGATGACCCAGGCCGCCGCCTGGACGATCCGCCTGGGCGAGGACTTCGCCCACTCGATCGTCGTCCTGCGGGCCGCCCGCAACGTCAAATACGGCGACTTCGTCGAGCCCGGCAAGACACTCACGGTCACGGCCGAGGTGCTCTCGCAGGACGAGACCACCACCAAGGTGAAGGCCAGCGGCACGGTGGGCGACCGGACGAGCCTCACCGCCCGGCTGGTGATCGAGCGGTACAACCTGGCCGACCGCCAGCCCCACGGGGCGGCGATCGACGCCCGGGTGCGGACCGAGATGCGGCGGCTCTGGTCGCTGCTCCACCCGGCCCCCCGGGCGGACGGGCGGCCGCGGCCGGTGGCCTACGCCGCGGCCCTGCCGGGCCTGCCGCTGCCCGCGACGGCGGCCGTTTCCCGCTGAATCCGGCGTGGGACCCGGGAAATCCGGGCAGGTTCGGGTTCCCAGGCGGGCGGGGTGGCATTACAACCTTGGGTGGTTCAGTCGTGTTTCATTCCCAGTTTTCGAGGTGAACAGTCGATGGCGTCTCGCGATGAAATCTTCGACAAAGTGAAGGGTGCCCTGGTGGAGGCCCTCGGGGTCGATGAGGACGAAGTGTCCCCGTCGGCGACCATGGTGGGCGACCTCGGCGCGGAATCGATCGACTTCCTCGACATCGTGTTCCGGCTGGAGAAGGCCTTCGGGATCAAGATCCAGCGGGGCGAGTTGTTCCCCGAGGACGTCCTCTCGAGCACCGAGTTCGTGACCAATGGCAAGGTCAACGAGGCCGGCCTCAATGAACTCAAGACCCGGATGCCGTTCATCGACCTGGCCAAGTTCGAGGCCAACCCGAGCGTGCAAAACTTCCCCAACACGCTCACGGTCGAGGACATGGTCCGCTACGTCGAGAGCAAGCTGGCGGCCTGACGCCGTAGGCCCGCAACGACCGCACGGGGCCGCGAACGGCCCGCGAGGGAGGCAGGCGCCACGACGCCGCACCATTTTTATGCGCTGGTTTTGGATCGACCGGTTTGACGAGTTCGTCCGGGGCAAGCGGGCCACCGCGATCAAGAACGTCTCGCTGGCGGAGGAGCACCTCCATGACCACTTCCCCGGCGCGGCCCTGATGCCCAACTCGCTGGTGGTCGAGGGCATGGCCCAGACCGCCGGCCTCTTGGTGGCCGAGGCGATCGACTACAACCGACGGGTCGTGCTCGCCAAGGTGGCGGCGGCCGAGTTTCACTTCGACGCCGTGCCCGGCGACACGCTCGTGTTCAAGGCCGAGGTGCTCGATCTCAAGGCCAGCGGCTCGCTCACCAAGGTGACGAGCACGGTCGGCGACCGGCTCCAAGGCGAGGCCGAGTTGTTCTTCGCCCACCTCGAGCCGGGCGAGGGCGTGCCCAAACTGTTCGAGCCGCCCGAGCTGCTCCAGTGGCTCGACCAGATGCACATTTACGACGTGGGCCGCGACGAGGCGGGGCAGCCGCTCGTGCGGCCCGACTGGTGAGCTGCGACCGCGGGCGCGGCACACCCCGAGGAGGGCAGGCGAATGGCGGCAGGCAGGCGCAGAGTGGTGGTCACGGGGATGGGCTGCGTCACGCCGCTGGGCGTGACGGTGGAGGAGCTCTGGAAGAACCTCGTGGCCGGCAAGTCGGGCGTGGGCCTGACGACCGTGTTCGACGCCTCGCGGTTCCCCACCAAAATCTCGGCCGAAGTCCGCGACTGGGACGTGACCGCCGAAGGCGAGCGGGCTGAAGACTGGCAGTATTGCGGCCGGCACACGAAGTTCGCCGCCGGGGCTGCGCTGCAGGCGATGCGGGATGCCGGGTTCCCCAGGGGCCTGGAGCGGGATCCCACCCGGCTGGGCATCTATCTCGGCAGCGGCGAAGGGCAGCAGGCCTTCGACGCCTTCACCAGCATGATGATGGCCGCGATCGACGGTGAGACGCTCGATGTGGCCAAGTTCACGAAGCTCGGCCTGGAGACGCTCCATCCGCTCACGGAGGTGGAGCAGGAGCCCAACATGCCGGCCGGCCACCTCGCTGCGCTGTTCAACGCCCAGGGGCCGAACCTCAACTGCCTCACCGCCTGCGCCGCTTCCAGCCAGGCGATCGGTGAGGCCGTGGAGATCATCCGCCGCGGCGAGGCCGACGTGATGCTCTCGGGCGGCTGCCACAGCATGATCCATCCCTTCGGCGTAACCGGCTTCAACCTCCTCACGGCCCTCTCGACCCGCAACGACGAGCCGCAGCGGGCCAGCCGCCCGTTCGACAACCAGCGGGACGGCTTCGTGCTCGGCGAGGGGGCGGCGATGGTGGTCCTCGAGGATCTCGAGCACGCCCAACGCCGCGGAGCCAAGATCCACGGCGAGGTGGTGGGCTACGGCTCGACGGCCGATGCCTACCGGATCACCGACACCCACCCTGAGGGACGGGGCGCCTCCGCCTGCATCCGGATGGCGCTCGCCGACGCCGGGCTCGGCCCAGACTCGATCGACTACATCAACGCCCACGGCACGAGCACCGACGTCAATGACAAGGTCGAGACGCTTGCCATCAAGAACGTGTTCGGGGAGCGGGCCTACAAGATCCCGGTCTCGAGCACGAAGAGCATGATGGGCCACCTGATCGCGGCCGCCGGGGCCACCGAACTGATCGTCTGCCTGCTGGCGATCCGAGACGGCCTCCTGCCGCCCACGATCAATTACGAAGACCCCGACCCCAACTGCGACCTCGACTACGTGCCCAACCAGGTCCGCGAGGGGAAGTGCGACCGCGCGCTCTCCAACAGCTTCGGCTTCGGT